>JANLHK010000014.1 GCA_024653645.1 Candidatus Roizmanbacteria bacterium
GTCGATAGACTCGGCGCTTCCTCAATATGATCTTTGCCCTGCTTCATGAGGGCCTCCTGAATCGTTCGTGTTCCAATATTTGAGGTACAAATAACGACGGTGTTCTTAAATGAGATCGTGTGCCCTTTGTTGTCAGTTAGCCGTCCATCATCAAGAATCTGCAACAAAATATTAAAGATATCAGGATGTGCTTTTTCAATCTCATCAAAGAGTATGACCGCATACGGACGTCGTTTCACCGCCTCAGTCAACTTTCCTCCTTCTTCATATCCCACGTATCCGGGAGGTGCTCCTAATAATTTTGCCACTTCATGCTTTTCCATGTACTCGGTCATATCAAACCGCACCATGGATTCTTCAGTACCAAACAATACTTCAGCCAGTGTTTTGGCCAATTCTGTTTTACCAACACCAGTCGGTCCTAAAAAGACAAAGCTACCAATGGGACGCTGTGCAGACTTTAATCCTGCGCGCCCTCTGCGTACTGCTTGAGCAACCGACGCAACCGCGTGCACCTGGTTAATGAGGCGCTTGTGCATAATATCTTCAAGCTTGGCGATCTTTTCTTTTTCTGATTCCGTAATCTTCTGTACCGGAATACCAGTCCAGCGGGCAATCACATCTTTAATGAGCTGTATACTGATCACTCCCACTGACATTGCCTTTTTCTGCTTATACTCTTCCTGCTTTTCGTTTAAGACATCCTGCAGATCGATGATGCGCTTTTGATAGACGTTTGCCTTTACTTTATTATTAACCTTAAGGGCTTCAGCTTGCTCCGCATTAAGCGCCTGCATTTGCTCCTGTAAGGAACTTATTTCCTCAGGAAGAGAAATAATGGGAAGACGCACGGCTGAGGCTGATTCATCAATTAAGTCAATAGCCTTGTCCGGTAAAAATCGTCCACCCACATACCGCTTTGACAGCTTGACGGCAGCATCAATTGCCTCATCTGGAATCTTCACTTTGTGGAATGCCTCGTACTTGTCACGCAACGCACGCAACATTTTAATGGCCTGTACCTCAGTTGGCTCAGGTACCACAATAGGTTGCAGTCGTCGCTCAAGCGCCGGATCTTTTTCAATGTATTTGCGATATTCGGTAGTGGTCGTTGCACCAATGGTTTGAATTTCACCACGGGCAAGCGCTGGTTTAATAATATTGGCTGCGTCTCCGCTACCCTCATCGCCGCCAGCGCCAACAATCATATGAATTTCATCAATAAACAGAATAACGCCACCTTTACTCGCCTTCAGCTCCTCCATAAGAGACTTCATACGCTCTTCAAAATCACCCCGATGTGAGGCGCCAGCCAACATACCCATCAGATCAAGTTGCAAAATTCGTTTATTGAGTAACGTTTCAGGCACCGCCTTTTGTACTATTTTTTGAGCCAATCCCTCGACAATGGCGGTTTTACCCACTCCCGCCTCTCCAATGAGTACCGGATTATTCTTCGTTCGTCGTGACAAAATATGAATGACCCGCTCAATTTCACGCGATCGTTCAACCACCGCGTCCAACTCACCGTTTTGAGCTTTTGCGGTCAGATCAGTGGTAAAGCGTTCTACAGCATTTTGTTTACCGTGTCCTTGTGCGCTCGCATTTCCCTCTTCGTCGGTTTCTACGCGCTTACCCATCACTTTCTTTCCCAGCGCACCTTTATCAAGTCCTGCTTTAGTCAATATGGTTGAGCCTAAACCTTCGCCCTCATTATGGAGTGCATAGAGGATGTGTTCGGGAGAAATAAACTCGTATCCTTGCTTTCGTGCTGCTACCAAAGCATCCTCAAGAATTTTTTTAACACGAGGAGCCAGCTGCGGATTCCCTTTTTCAGTTCCCTTTTTAAACCCCGCTTCAAGTTGTTTCAAAATTTCCTGTGGTATCACCTTCATGCCAGACAACAGGTTAAATATTTCCTGATCTGACAGCAACCCAAATAGTACATGCTCACTATCTACGAGCCCCACACCAAGTGTTTTTGCCTTCATGGCAGCAGTCGCCAATACCCGATTTGAGCGCTGGGTAAGACGCGTAGTGATGTCCATTGCCGCATGTTTATCAGTGGCTGGATCAGAAACATTGACGTCCTGTTTTTGGTCTACTGGTTTTTGATCCGCTGGGACAGCCTGTTTATCTGCCTCTGCTGGTGTTTGAGGCTGCACGGGCGCTTGAGGAGCAACTGGTGGAGTCACCACCGTTTGTTGAGTCGTCACTACTGGAACTTCCGGTGCCGGAGGCGTACCGATGCCATTATATGATTTGCCATGTGGAGGCGCTCCAATACCGTTGTAGCTTTGTGAAGAAGCAACTACTTCCTCAGTTTTTTGCTCAACGACTTGGGGGCTTACTACCGCCGTATCGTCCTGTTTCTTACTTGCTAAAAAATCAAATACGCCCATATGAAATCATTATGGATAAATTACGTATGCTTGTCAAACGCACTTCAACTGCGTATGATACCTATATGAGCCTTATCGCACAAAGCCTTGAAATTATTGATCCTGAAAGCACGGGCGGCGTCAAAAAAATTCTCACCGGACCGGTTTCACAGTTCAATACACTGGGTGATATTATCAACGCAGTGCTCAATATTTTGTTTCCCCTTGCCATCCTGATTGCCTTTGTGCTAATTGTAAAGGCGGGATTCGATTTGTCACGCAGTATGGGAGACCCGGGAGTGGTAAAAAAAGTACAGGCTCAAATCACTAATGCCGTTATAGGAATCATATTGTTGGCAGTTTCCTACTGGCTGGCACAGCTTACCACGCGTATTTTCTTTCCGTAATCATCGAGGTCTACGTGGCGGCTTTGATAGCCAGCTCATATTCGTCAGGAGTTCCGACATCAAACCAGATACCATCGTAGACGTAACCGTCTACGACCTGCTTACGGATCAGGTCTTCCAGAATGGTTTCAAACTGAAATACTTCTTGTGAGGGCATATACTCAAACACCTCCTGATTGCACACATAGATGCCGGCATTCACCAAATTAGAGCGGCCAAAGCCGGTTACTTTCGTTCCACGCATGGTGATTTGCCCGTATTGTTTTACTTCGCGCAACGACTTGAGTACCATGGTTACGATTTCTCCATGCTGGACATGAAACGACAATAAATCTTTTATATCAATATCGGTATATACGTCACCGTATAGTACTAAAAAGGGCGATGATCCGATATACTTTTTAGCCTTTTGTAATGCCCCGCCAGTACCTAATCCCTTTTCTCCATCACGACAGTAGGTGATGGTGACGTTAAACCGCTCGCCTTTGCCAAAATATTTCTCTATTTCCTCACCACGATCGCCAATACACAGGATAATATCGTGAACACCGGCATCCCTCAGGCGGATAATTTGATATTCAAGCAACGGTTTTTGCTTAATGGGAAGCATAGCTTTGGGCAGCTCATACGTATATGGGCGCATACCTGAACCCGTGCCGCCCGCCAATATGACCGCCTGCGTTTGCGACGCATAGAGGGATTTGTTTAAGAGGTACTCGATGGCGTGCGATCGGTTACGGATACGGGACCCATCAACGTATCGATCAACTCTTCGCACTACGGAATCTTTTAACGTAATGGTGAGCCGCGTTCTCATATAGGTGTAATCACTAGTATATCATGGTATAATTCCATGCTCATGAAACAACAAAAACAGAACGGCAAAAACGGAGGAAAACGTTTTCATATTCGCTTTAATTTCCAAACCATATTTTTCATACTCCTCTCGGTATTTTTCATACTCTCATTCATTCCCGCAGGACTTGATAAACAAAACAAAGAAAACACACCTGAAAAAGCCATTTCACAAGTACTAACCGATGTAAAGCAAGGAAAAATTAAAAAACTCGAGGTTGCTGACACTGAAATCAAGGCATATTACAAAAATTCTGACGTGGTGGCTACGGCCGGAAAAGAATCAAATAGCAATATCTTTACCCTATTAAAAGACTCCGGCATTAATCCCTTATCGGTGCAGATCCAAACCAAAGACTTTGATCAAATGGCTTTTTGGGTCAATGTGTTTGTGAACAGCGTCCCCTATGTTCTTATGATTGCCTTCTTTATATACCTGTTTCGCCAAGCACGCGGAGCGCAGGACTCTATATTCTCGTTTGGACAGTCACGCGCCAAGCGGTTTCAAAAAGGAACTTCGCGCATTACCTTCCATGATGTTGCGGGTATTAAGGAAGCAAAAGAAGAGCTGCAGGAAGTTGTTGATTTCTTGAAGTTTCCTGAGAAATATACCCGCCTAGGTGCGCGCACTCCCAAAGGCGTTCTCTTGGTTGGGCCGGCCGGATGCGGAAAAACGCTGCTTGCCAAAGCCATTGCCGGTGAGGCAAACGTCCCTTTTTATTCCATAGCCGGATCTGAATTTATGGAAATGCTCGTGGGTATTGGGGCCGCCCGTGTACGCGACCTGTTTAAAACAGCCAAACTCAACGCTCCTTCCATTATCTTCATTGATGAAATTGATGCCATAGGACGAGCTCGTTCAACCGGACTGGTCGGAGGGCATGATGAGCGGGAACAGACGCTGAACCAAATACTCGTTGAGATGGACGGATTTGAACCCACCCAAAAAGTAGTCGTCATTGGCGCCACCAACCGAGGCGATCTGCTTGATTCGGCACTCATGCGCCCGGGCCGCTTTGACCGCCGCATTACCGTCAGCTATCCCGATATTGAAGAGCGCGAGGCAATTCTCAAGCTACACGCCAAAGGAAAGCCGTTTGATGACTCAGTGCAATGGGAGCGCATTGCTAAACGAACCGTTGGCTACTCAGGGGCTGATCTTGAAAATATGCTTAATGAAGCAGCCATTCTTGCAGCACGTCAAAACAAAACCAGCATTGATGCTGAAATGGTTGAAGAAGCGGCAACAAAAGTGAAATTGGGTCCAGAGAAAAAACGGGTACAATCAGAGGCGGACAAAAAAATAACCGCGTATCATGAAGCCGGCCACGCCATTGTTTCGTACGCCATGCCCCACATGGACCCAGTGCACCGTATTTCTATTGTTGCCCGCGGTATGTCACTGGGACACACACTGATCCCACCCAAGCAAGATCTTATCCATGAAACCAAAACCCGGCTCATCGAACAAATCGCCACCATGCTGGGCGGACGAGCAGCTGAAGAGTTGATGTTTAATGAGGCCACCACCGGCGCGGCAAATGACTTTAACCAGGCGACGGCCATTGCCCGTGCCATGGTTACTGATTACGGTATGAGTGCGCTCGGCCCCATGGCCATTAACGATATGATGGACATCACCAATTGGAGTCGCGGCGGCGAAGGCCAAACCTCACAAGAACTGCTGGCAAAAATCGATAAAGAGGTTGCGCGTATCCTGAATGAGGGCTACGCCCAAGCCAAAAAAACCGTTGCCAAGCATAAAGCTCAGCTGACTGCTGTTGCACAGGCACTTCTTGAAAAAGAAAATCTTGATCAAGAAGCCTTTGAGGCCATCATGAAAAAACGCGCTTAAACTACCATAATAAGTGCTTCGCATCAAGCTGTTCCATCATGCCCACAAACTCCTCAATGCTTAATTGTTGACGGGCATCCGTTCGAGCCTCATGGGGGTTAGGATGAACCTCGGCTATAAATCCATCGAGACCCAGGGTGGAGAGCATATGCTCCAACACACTAGGCACTAAATCTGCCCTACCAGCGATGTGGGAAGGATCGGCAATTAATGGGATGCGAATACCCTGCCTGGCAAGTTCTGTTTGTAGCCTACCTACCCACGTGCCAGTCGGAGGTATATTTCTTAACTTGTCCGGATTAAACGTATCAGCTATCGATACACCACCCTCATTCCATCCGCCGATGAAATCCAATATCGATGGATCAAACCCACGCAGCGCCAGCCAGGCAAGTCGGTCTTGTGGCAGTCCGCTCTGCAACACATGCTGGGCAATGCCTACCGTATGATCGACGCTTGCCCAAGGGGCGTTTTTAATACCCACCGATATACTGCGAGGGCTATTCAAAACCCGCTCACCAATGCCCTGCTGTACCGTATGGTTTTGGTTACGCGATCCGACCCACACAACCACATCAATTGCCTCATCATTGTTTCCACCCACCTCACGCATGGCCTGTGCCACGGCATCAACATGTTCAGGTACCAGCACCTCCATGGCCGGTGTTATGCTATGTTTGGTTGCAATTTCAAACATAGGAACCAAGATACCCTGCCCCAATCCGTCCCATCCTGGTCTGGTGCGTGGCTTCCACGCACCTCCCCGAATAATGTCACAATGGTCACGCAATCCTACCACTGCCTCCTCCCACTGTTGCGGTGACTCAACCGCGCAGGGGCCGGCTATTCTAATTTGTTGTTCTGTTCTGCTGTTCATACTTTTTTAAAAATTGATAATAAAAATCCCCCCGTTTTGGCGGGGGGAGGTGTGCGAGAAATTGGTCTCTCACCCATCAACCCCCCGGATCAAATTTAAAATAGGAAAACACTGCCTGTACGGCTTTATACATATCCGTGCGCATCTTTTTTGCATACGGATTTTTGGTTTGCATATCTTCAAACAACTCCCACGAATCATGCACCGTTTGTTCCATGAGTTCCAATAACAACTTAGAACCTTTCGTATCGATCGGTGTTTCCTGCATGCCAAATTGAGCCAAAGTACGTCCCATCAGGTGAGCTACGCCTTGCGATCGTGCTGCGAGCCGGTCATGAGTATCAGCGTTCATTTCAATAATGGTTAATCCTTTTTTTATGAATATTGCTTTCCAAAACTGATACTCGTCTTTAGTTGCGGTAAACTGATCCATCACTATACGTAAATGCGCAAATCCTTCCTTTGAACTATCGGGCCCAAACATGGGGTGGGTTAATAGGGCGCGGGCACTTGTGCCTTTCAGTACTTGTGCAAACACCCGCTGTGCATGCAACTTTACGGATAGCACATCTATTAATAACTGATTGGTTAATAATTGTTTGTGGCTCTTGAGTACTTTTTCAAAATCACGAATGGGTACGCAGTAAAAAATAACATCGCTCATGAATCCCTCTCTGACATCTTTCACAATGCGGCAATTGCCAGGCAACTGCTCTGGCTTGATGTTCTTGGGATGAGCCGTCAGAATACGGATCTGACACTCGCCATCAAGCAACCGACAGAGCGTTTGTCCGAATCTTCCAAATCCTACTATGGTGATAGTTTTTTGTTTTGTCATGTTTTCCATAAAAAAATAAGCTCCGCTTTCGCGGAGCGCTGTAGTTTTAGAACACTACAATACACCCCGCTCTACGGAGTATAAAAATAAAAGCTTACAAATAGTGCTTCTTGACGTGCCATTAGTAACATGATACCAGACACTAACCAAAAAGTCTAAACAGTTTTGTATACACGGTCGTTGCACTCTGTAAATCTGATATTGATACGCATTCCCCTTTTGTGTGTGCAGAATTTGCTGGACCCGGCCCAAATGAAACAGCAGGGCAATTCCACATGCGTGAAAACAACGCCGCCTCATAAAAACCGCTTCGCTCAGAGCGTTGCTGATAGTAAACAGCTAATCCTGATAAAGCTATGGCTTTCTCGAGTATAGCTAGCTCTCCTGAATGGGTACGGTATGCCGGATAATCAAGCGTTATTACACATGACTTGGCATACGGCTCCCACATTTTGCATACTTTTTGTGCATCAAGCTGTGTTGACGCGGGACGGATATCGATAACCATACGGGCAATATCAGCAACGGCATTGCCCTGCACAGTAATGGTATTACCCACCAGTCTTCCACCTTGTAAACCACTGAGGTTCAGGGTCGTTTCTCCTAATTCATTATCTCGGTACTGCAGTATTTCATGCCGCAATACCAGTACTGATTCAAGCGCCTTTTCAATGGCGTTGATGCCTTGCTCGGGTTTTCCCGCATGCGCTGTCTTGCCAACTACATCAACGGTTATCTCGATAACCCCCTTGCATCCGTTGACAAGTTTCAAGTCAGTGGGTTCAGGGCACAGTACTAATTGAGGATTCCAAAAATATTTTTTAAATAGTGCCTTTGCACCTCTGAAGTTATATTCCTCATCGCAGTCAAAAATAATGGCACTATTTTTAATCTGTTTTACGTTACTCAGAGCCGTTAATACGGCAGCGATTCCTGCCTTCATATCAACTGCCCCCAGGCCATAGATATATCCATTTTTCATAGTTGGAGCAAGCATATCGTTTATGTTGCCAACAGGCTGCACGGTATCCATATGACACACTACGACGAGATCAGGATTATCACCGGTGGATGCAATAATATTATTTCTACCTGAGCCTAGAGATTGCTCCACTAGCGTAAACCATGGACAAAATTGAGACAAGTATTTTTTTATATAAGCGGAGACCTGAGACTCATTATTCCTATCATCAACATATGATGGTAATGCGATCAACTCCTTGAGTATAGTTATACAACCCGTTGTCTTCATGTCCTAGTAAAAATAACTCGCTGTAAGTTCTCCAGGTCATCATACGGCAATTTGTCCATACCTACTCTTTGAGCAATTTTCACCATAGGAGACCGATCATTGGTACGCATTACCATGGGCAGGCCATATGATTGAGCGCTGTTAAGCATCTGGTTTGTGAGTATTGATGCCAAACCTTTCTTGCGCTGGTCAGGTCGCACGCCACACTCCGAGAAATAAAAAAAACTATCTCCCACCACCGGTATGAGTAGTGAGCGAAGCGCATTTCGCATAGACTCGGTTTTGTATTTCATGTCCACAAATTGCTCAACAGAAAGTGGAAACCCCCAGGCAAATGCTATGGGGAGATCGTTTTCCTCTGCTGCGTATGCGAGTACACTATTATCTTTCCCCAACTCTGATCTGAAATATTCCATCATGTCCTTCATTGGATAGGCCGGTACTAGTCTAGTACCACAGGCAGAGCACACTCCCTGTTCAGAGGAAAATGCACCACACGAAACGCAGCGGGTTTTTTCATTCCATGGTTCATCGGCAAAAACCTGGGCATATAACACCGCAATATCTCTACGCAAACGCACGTTACGAATCTCTTCTTCAGAATACGATAACGGTTTACGATCGAGAACTAATTTCTGTAAAGGACTACTATATGTTTCAAATTCCATACTATATATTGGTAATTAATAATGGGGAAGCATCTTGGAGCACGAAGAGTATTCCAGCTTACGCTGGATGGATTGAAGAAAATGAAAATAGATTTATGCTATAATTCATATTAGTATGTTAACATGTTAATATATATAAGTCAACACAGTATTGATATACTAACCCTATGGAATTTAAAAAAGAAGAACGGTTTTCTCCTCGTAACAAGAAAGAGAAACAATTAATACAGGCACTTACTAGTACCAATACTGATTCTGATACCGCTGCACTAGTACGCGACCTGATGACTCCGGTAGAAATAGAGGAATTTGCTAATCGCCTTGAAGCAGCCCGTTTGATAAAGCAAGGTTATCCCTATCAAAAAGTATCCCAAGAGTTGGGTATGAGTACCACAACCGTCACTCGGGTAGCGCACTGGTTACTGCGTGGCTGCGGAGGTTACTGGAACGTATTAAAACAACTTAAAAAATAAGCTATTCTTTTGGTGTGGTACTGGGTTTGAGTCCTTGACAGTTAACGGTTCCTTCAGTACCAATAACAAAATACTCCTGCCTGCCAAAATAGCACTGCTTTGACACAATGCTCTCGGGTATATACAAATCTTCGTTAAACAACTCCTTATTTACCGCCGCCTCCATAATGCGGCGCCAAATGGGAGCTGCCCCGGTGATACCGGAAACCAAACCTTGATTCATGGAACGATTATCATTGTTTCCCACCCATACGATAACCAATAAATCAGTCACCTTGGAATTTAGGGTAGGTCGCGTATACCCGACCGTCCAGTTATCCCGCTTCTCGTCGGTGGTACCGGTTTTGACCGATACATACTTGTCAACAAAATTAATGGCTGAATTTTGTCCAAATGCCGCACTGCGCGCAATGTTATCAGCGAGCATATCAGAAACAATAAAAGGCTCTTCTTCCCGCATAACGCGAGTGCCTGACGTGTCCTGTTCAAATAACACACTACCAACGCTGTTCTCTATCCGCTGTATCGGGTAGGTATCGTGACGCACCCCTAGGTTTCGCAAAGCACCATAGGCAGTGGCAAAATCAATCATATTAATCTCTCCACCTCCCAGGGTCAGTGACAGTCCGAACCGGTCTTTCTGATTTTCCCAATCAGACAATCCCAATTTTTGTGCAAAGCTGACAAGATCCTCTACACCGACCTGTCGCAGTAACAGTACTGCGGGTATATTGTATGAGTTGGCGAGGGCATAGCGCAAAGACACTAAACCGTGATATTTCCCATCATAATTAACGGGTTGATACGGAGCAGATCCCGCTATATCAAACTTGGTGGGAGTGTCATTCACCAGCGTTGCTGCGGTCATTCCCTCTTTCAGTGCCAGGGTATAGGTGAAGGGCTTTATCGAACTTCCTGGTTGTCGAAGGGCGGTGGTTACATTGAAGGCACCAAACGATCCATCAAAGAAGTTACGGGAACCAACCATAGCAAGAATCTCTCCGGTACTGGGACGGGTAACCAGGACTGCACCATTGCCCACGTCATAGCCTTTGAGGGATTCAAGCTCCTCAGAGAGGATCTTTTGAGCAGAGGCTTGAAGAGAGAAGTCAAGAGTGGTGTAGACCCGGAGTCCTCCTTCCTGTACCCGGCGTTCTCCATACTCTTTTTCAAGCAGAGACTTTACATAGAAGACAAAGTGGGGAG
>JANLHK010000017.1 GCA_024653645.1 Candidatus Roizmanbacteria bacterium
GTTACCCGCGAGCGTATTCGACAAATCGAGGCAAAAGCGGTACGAAAACTCAAGCACCCATCGAGAGCTAAAAAACTGAAAGACCTACTTTAATCCATATCAATAACTATGCTTCCTTTCGGAAGTGTGGGTACACTTTCACGATGTGCGGTAGTAATGATGGTTTGATACGTTGACGCAAGATCCACGACCCGCTCGCTATTATCAGCATCAAGCTCGGAAAATACATCATCAAGGAGAAACAGCGGCTTAATGCCGGTTTGATTAGTAATAAACGACAGCTCATGCGCCTTAAGCCACAGTACCGCCAGCCGTTGCTGACTGCGGGCGCCATAGGCTGCAACTGATTTGCGCTCCTCATCGACTTTGCCCGTTACCACCATATCAATCACAAAATCGTCTCGCTGCGGACCATTGGTTGTTCTTCGTACCCGGCAATCAAGTTCAAACCGCTCCTGTGCCCGCTCTTTGGTAAAAGAATTCTGCTGATAGGTAAGGCTGTAGGTAGGCACACCTTTAATCGGCTCATTATATCGGTCAATAAGCCGAGAGCGGGCAGGCTGTATAATGGCCGCTTGCTGCTCAAGTATGTCATTCCACGGATCAAGTAGGTCTCGTGAATGCTTTCCCTCGCGCGCCATCTGCTCAAGTGTTTTGTTGCGCCGATAGAGCGCCTTGTTGTAGGTGTTGAGTGCATACAAATATTCCTGATTATGAAGCGAAAGCACTTTATCAAGGTAGCTGCGCCGCAAGTCAGGAGTCTCAGTGACTAGCCGCAGATCTTCTGGCTCAAACAGTACAGCTCCTGGCAAACGGTTTCGGTAAGTCCCAATGGTGTGTCGGTTGCCTTGGATGCTATACGACTTTTGCAGGGTCTCGCCCCGTTGTATAACATGCACCACCGCAACCGTATCTTTTGTTTCATCTGAAAACGTCGCTTGCAGTGATAATTCGTGTGTTCCAAAACTTAATAACTCTTCAAATGAACGAGTACGAAAACCGATACCGTAGAGCGCCGCATACACCGCTTCCAAAATATTAGTTTTACCTGCCGCATTGTGCCCAGCAATAAGTGAGTAGTGGGTATCAAAAGTAAATGTTCGAGAATGAGAGAATGAACGAAATCCTTTTACTGTAAGTGTGCGCAAAAACATGCATACTAGCCTTCACGGGCTATTTCTTTTTTTCTAAAAGATAAACCGTTTCAATAGCGCGGGGAAGATGAAAATTGCGCTCTAAAATTCTGCTATTGGGTAGTGAAGAAAAAAGCTCGTTCCAAAATCCTTTGTTATATACCGACAATCGGCTCACGTCACGGCCGTTAAGAGCAGCAAATAACACATTGTCAGGCGTATACAATTTATGCAGTACATACTTACGGGCAACCCGATTTACCTCCTCTGCCGTGTGATGGAGTTTCGATCGTTCAATATGCTCAAGCACATTAAACGTCACCACCATATCAAACTCTTTGTCTTCAAACGGCAGTTTCGTAATATCGCCGCGCAGTATAAAAGGCTTGATGTCTTTGGGTGCCAGAAGCAGGGCATCATCTGAAATTTCCAGACCCCACGCGTCTACTCCTAACTTACGCAGCGCACGCACCAGCAACCCCGTTCCACATCCCACGTCCAGTACCCGCTTAGGGTTATATTGAAAACGGATGTAAAATGCGCGGTACCATGCCGCTAAAAAACGGGCAGCTTGCACCAGCATATTTTTACTTTCATGTAAGCGTGATTTACCAACCATTTGTTTGCCCAGGTAATAATTCCGATCATAAAAGGCAGGCGTCACTTCAAAGGGGGTGATAACACTTCCTTTAAATGGATCGCCATCTATGAGATGCTGTAAGTTAGCAAAGTCATCTCCCTTAGTCACAATCACACTCAAGCCGGCTTTTTTAGCCAACTGCGATGCAATGGGATCAAAAGGAGTGGACAAGCCCGGAGTCCATTTGGTGCCAACCAACGTCTCGTAATAATCCCAGGTTGTTTTCTCAATGCGGATTGCGTCAGGAAATTTTTTGGGGTCTTTATTAAATACGTAATAAATATTGGAAAGGTTAACGATTAAGTGTGCATTATAATCTTTGGCCAAAAGGGCTGCACAATAATCAGTTGACCATCCTGGCTTCCACCCCCCAGCGATAATGACCGACTCATTGGGGTTAAAAATTTTGCGTTCATAATTTTCAATAATGCGCGGATGTGCGATGTCGCGAAAAATGGTTCTCAGAAGGTGCGCGTTTAATCGGGTTGAGTGGATACCTAACCAATCCAAATCGTCATTGGTTATTTTATGCACAACCCCCCTCCCACCGTTAATGTAGTTTCGAGCCGTTGTGCCGCCACCAGCCACTAATATGAAACGACGATTCCGTGTTGAGTTTTTGCGAATGAAGGAGTTGAGTTTGGTAAGAAAAGAAACATTAACACCGGACTCGGGCACTATTAACGATCCGCCCACCGACATTACGATGGTTTCTTTCATGGTAGAACTACATTATACATAATTAATACACACTTTGTATCATAATTTGTGCCTCTGCACCTTTCCAACGATTGCAGTCAACCTGATAGACGATAGATACGGGTTTATCGGTAGGCATAGTCATAAATGCTTGAGGGGCACTAAAATACATGCCTTTAACTATAGTTCCTTCGCGCATATCTTTCAACACCACTCGCAGGTGACCACCTCCCGATCGACCCACGGGCTGTTTATCTACAATACATACGTCATGACTCATAAATAACGGTTTTTGATTTTGCTCTCCATAGGGTTCAAGCGATTCCAATGCTATGGCAAAGGGTGTGGTGATATTGGGCAGCGGTAATGTCACATCAGCATGCTGTATTGGCTCAAAAACCTGCTTATCAAGAGCGCTGATTGCTGTATCAAGCGATGTGATAAAGGCATCAAGATTGTCTTTAGATAGAGAAAAACCTCCTGCTTTTTCATGCCCACCAAAGCTCAATAGAAGCGAGTTACTTTGCTGCATCAGCGGTATCATATTAACTCCATCAATGGAGCGCGCTGATCCTTTGATAATCCCATTGCGCTCAGCCCCCACTAACACCGGTACCTGCAGATCACGCATCAGACGGCCAGCCAACAGGCCAATAATCCCTTCATCAAACAACGGTGAGGCGATACATCGAAACCGCCTATCGGCCTGCTGCTCTGCCAGTTTATAGGCAATGGGCAGTGATTCTTTCAGAATATCCTGCCTCTTTCGATTCAGCAATTCCAGTGCCTGTGCGTATTCTCGTGCTTTGGCCGGATTAGTTGTACACAGTAAACGGAGGGCAACCAGTGGATCACCGAGCCGTCCTGCAGCGTTAATACGGGGAGCAATGAGGTAGCCGATGTCATATGACGTATATGCCTCCTTATCCTGTTTCAGGCCCGCTTGAGCCATAAGTGCTGCCAGACCCGGGATGTTTACGTGCGATACTGATCGCAATGCATGATACGACAAGGCGCGAGCCAGTCCCCGTTGGGGAATTACATCAGCAAGACTGGCAATACCGGCAAGTACCAGATTGTCCCTACTTAAGGATTCATCTGAAAGCGCAGTAGCAACCATATAGCTTATCCCTGCCGCACTTAAGAGCGTCGTGTGAATCACGGCATAGGCGTCCGTCAATTGCTCCCCATCGTTTTGTTCATGATGGTCAAGCACTATAACATCAATGCCTTTTCTTTTCAGCTTGGTAATATGAGCGCTTTCATTAATACCATGATCAACCGCAATGATGAGTGATGGCTTATGATTGAGCAGTACCGATTTAAGTCCACTATCGGAAAATCCATACCCTTGGCTTCGTTGGGGAATAAACGGCATAACAGTGAGTCCCTGCTGGTTCAGCGTGCGCCACAATATGGCGGCAGACGTAATGCCATCAACATCATAATCAGCGTAGATAACGACCGATTCCTTATGTTGTTTGGCAGCCTTGATTCTGTTGATTATTTTTTTCAATACGCTTTGCCCAATTCCAGAGTTATATGCGCCATCCCGGTCAGGGTGTTGCGGATGCAAAAATGAATCGTGCTGTTCTTTCGGGATACCGCGACCTATTAATATGCGTGCTATAATGGAATCAGAATCATGAATTCCGGTAATGGTAGTAATAGAATCAAACTTCATACAAGCCACATGCTAACACAATGACCTTACAACTTCCACGAAAAGCAGCACGACTTATCTCTTTTTTTAAAACACATAGGTACGAGTGTTATGTCGTGGGTGGGTATGTCCGTGACAGCCTACTTAACCAAAATGCAAACCATCGGGGTATGGATTTTACGACCAATGCGACACCTGAGCAAATACAGCAGCTGTTTCCGGATTCAGAATATACTAATCGATTTGGGACGGTCATCATCCCTCTTTCAAAGGCGTTTGAAAAACTTAAACTAGCAGCTGATGAATTTGAGCCGCATGATTTTTTTGAAGTGACGACCTATCGCAGTGAGTCATCTTACACTGATAATCGTCACCCTGACACCATTACGTGGGGGACTCGCCTTGAAGATGATCTATCACGGCGTGACTTTACCATCAATGCCCTAGCCAGTGATGGGGAACAGATTATCGATCTGTATAACGGGCTTGATGATATCAAAAGCAAGGTCATACGCACTGTCGGCAATCCCAAAGAACGCTTTTCTGAAGATGCACTGCGCATTATGAGAGCGATCCGTTTTGCTACTCAACTTTCGTTTAGCATAGAACCCGCAACGCTTGAAGCACTGACGGCACACGCACAGTTGCTTGCCCTTATCAGCTCAGAGCGTATACGGGATGAGTTGCTAAAAATTCTTGCCAGCAATAACGCCTCACAGGGAGTACTACTCATGAAAGACACCGGCGTACTGAACTATGTGCTGCCGGAGCTGTATCCTACCTGGGGCAGTGAGCAAAAAAGTCCCAAACGTCACCATATCTACGACGTGGGCACCCATCTTATTAAGGCGCTTGAAGCCTGCACTAACCCTGATCCCATCGTACGACTGGCGTGTCTTCTGCATGATGTGGGAAAACCGAAGACGCGTGTCGTGCAGCCTGATGGCGTCGTTACCTTTTATAACCATGAATTGGTGAGCACCGAGATTGCATTTGATATCGGCAAGCGCCTACATTTCTCAAAGCGTGACCTTATTAAACTCACAAAACTCGTCCGCTATCACCAATTTACCGTTGATGAGCATCAAACCGACAGCGCTATCCGCCGAGTTATCCGTAATGTGGGGAAAGAATACATCTATGATCTGCTTGATCTGCGTGTTGCCGACCGCATTGGTTCAGGTTCAACTCCCGATTCATGGCGATTGCAACTTTTTAAGAAACGCATTGAAGAAGTACAGCAGCAACCATTCAGTGTACGAGACCTTAAGATACGTGGTAATGATGTGATGGAAGCTCTCCATATTCCCAGCGGTCCGCAAGTAGGGACACTGCTTGAAACCCTATTCAAGGAAGTTAGTGAACAAAAGCTTGAGAATACTCGGGAGGCCTTGCTGAACCGGCTTACACAACTTCCTCACACAGCGCAATAAGCTGATCGGCGGTATGTTTCCAGGTAAACTGCTTAACTCTTTTTTTGCCCGCCTCACGATACTTTTTTTGCCGTGACGGATCATCAATGAGCGTTGTCATTGCCTGACTCATGCCATATGCATCAATAGGGTCAACATACACACACGCATCTCCCCCTACTTCCGGCAGCGATCCGGTACGCGCTGCAATAATGGGAGTTCCTGTCCACATTGCCTCAAGCAACGGCAATCCAAAACCCTCATAATACGCTGGCATAATCAATACCTGAGCACGACCCAGGAGCTGATACTTTTCCTGCTCATCGACATAGCCCGCAAACGTCACTGCATCACGTAGGTGATAGCGCTCAATTGCCTCGTCAATGCGTTCATACAACCAGCCTTTCTTTCCCACAATAACTAATCGATAATCAGCATGGGTTCGTCGAAACAGTGCGTATGCTTCAAGTAATGTTTCAATGTTCTTGCGCGGCTGCAGCGTACCGATATATATGAGCGTCTTGTCTTTTTCGTGTGGCACTGCAACAGATGGAGCTTCAAATCCGTTGTGTATCACTCTCACGCTATCAGAACTTACGTGATACTGCGCAACGACATCCTCTTTCGTTTTTTGTGATACGGCGACTATTTTTGATGCATTTTTCACGCTATACCTTGTCCACGTATTCAACTGATACAAGTCTTTTTTTCTAAAGTCATGCGGATAATAGCGATAGGATACGTCATGAATGATCGTAATCGTGGGGCAGGGCGAGAAGCGCGGAGCGTAATGAGCTGGGGCGATAAACACTGAGAGATCGGAATGAAACAGATAGAGATGAATGGGCAAAAACAACTGACTCCAGAGTCGAGCGCCTGACACGACACAATATTCTACCTGCGCAGAGGCTTTGGGCAGATCATCCCGAGGAGGTTCCCGCAAAAAGATTCGTAGCTTTCGTTGCTCATTTGCCTGCAACGCCAACTGATGGAGGATGTGGAACACATACCATGAAACTCCTACTCGCTCTCTTACATTCGCTTCGTTGCCGTCAATGCCAATGATCATGATGTTGACTCATGGAAATAACTCAAGATTTTGTCTGCAGTCTGTTCCCAGGTAAATTGCGCTACCTGTTTTTTACCTGCCTCGATCCGTTTTCGTCGCGCACTGGTTCCCTCACCCATAAGTACATCGAGTCCTTTCGTAATGGAAGCGCTATCAACGGGATCACAGTATTCAACGACCGACCCGCCAATTTCTAACAACGAAGATGTGCGTGAAGCCAAAGACGGACAACCTAAGGCCAGTGCCTCACCTAAGGGAAACCCAAATCCTTCATAGAGTGAGGGCATTGCAAAACAAGCAGCTCCTTGGTATAGGGCATAGAGGGTATCATCGTCAACAAACCCTATTTGCCGTACAAACGAAGGACGGGTCTCGTCATTCTGTTGCCATCCTTTGGGACCAACTATCACCAGGGCATAGTCACGGTGTTTGCATCGTGAAAATGCGTCAACCAACCGATCCAAATTTTTGCGTGGCTCACGTTTCCCCACCGCTAAACAATATTTCCCCTGCGTCAGTTGATACTGCTGTACTACCGTACGTATCGTGTGATCTGATTGTTCACGGACCGTAATCCCCGGGTACACAACCGGAACGCGAGCGGCATCAACGCCGTAATAATCCACGACATCTTTATGTGTTGCCTGTGAGTCAACAAACAGAGTGGCAGGAGGATTACTGTTTACGAGATACTGCAAACGCTTTTCCTGGGTGCTACGCACGTATTGATCAACGGTTTCAGAAAAGCGGCGAAAGACCAAATCATGAACCGTGGTAAAACGTCGTGCTTGGGTTGGTGGCGTAAACCAATCGGAATAAAAAAAAATGTCATGCTTCCCTACCCATAATTCAATGGGGAACATATGCAGTCGATTCCATACCACGTGCAGTACTTTTTCCGGCAGACGTGACGTAACCACGCGATAGGGTCTTTCCTTTCGTTGCTGAGCTAATTTCTTTGCCAAACCGAGTTCAGCATAGCGTACGTGGCGGCTGTTATAAAACAAGGTAATGGTATCGTCTGAACGAGCCCTATCAATAATATGGGGTATGAGTTCATTCACATATCGAGCAACGCCCGTGCCGGCGTACTGTGCTTGTGAAATATCAATGACTATCCGCATGTTTTTTAAGCAAACGATAATTAAATTCGAGCCGCTCTACAATGCTATCCCAATCATACGCTTCCTTTACATGTTTGTATGCACTGCGAATCATTGCTTTAAATTTAATATGGTCTTTCAGAATACCTGACAGTTTGATGATCAGCTCTTTTTCATTATTAAACAGCACAACGTCCCTGCCGTCTTCCACTCCCAAACCCATGGCGCCAACCGGTGTTGTTGCCACCAGCACCTGGGCAGCCATAGCCTCAAGAATCTTAAGGCGCGTCCCTCCCGGACCAAATAGCGGAGCAACCAGGATATCCATTTGGTTGTATACGTGGTGAATATTGGGTACTGATTCATAAAAAAATACATC
>JANLHK010000022.1 GCA_024653645.1 Candidatus Roizmanbacteria bacterium
GGGCTTTTGTCCGTGTAACCAATGATAGGTGGCAAATGCAGATTTCAGATGAAATGCCTGGTCCCAGGCGGGGGGCTTTTGATTGAGATAGAGCCACAGCAGATTGCCTATGAGTGCCACTATCGCGACACCAAGCAGAGACAGTAATAATTGTTTTTGTTTAGGCATAGGTATTTCTATACAATGGTATCATGATCTATCCACTGATTCTTGCTGTGATTGTTGGCGCCATCAGCTTTTTCAATTATACTCCTGGTACCTTTTTAACTGGGTGGGATACGTTGCACCCCGAGTTTGACTTCGGCTTGAATCTGCAGCGGCTCATTATGGGAGTATGGCGTTCTGAGCAGGGATTGGGGGCTATAGCCGGGCATTCACACATGGCGGACTTGCCGCACGTCCTCTTATTGTGGGTGATGCATTGGGTTATGCCTCTGGATACCTTACGTTATGCCTATGTGTTTATCTGCCTATTGGTGGGGGTATGGGGTGTCTATATGCTTATACAGTACTTGTGTAAGCAGCATCGCCATGCTGCGGCAATTGGTTTTATCGGAGGTTTACTCTACTTGTTTCATCCGGGGACCTTACAACAGTTCTATGTGCCGTTTGAAATGTTTACGACACAGTACGCTTATTTACCCTGGATTCTGTATATCACCTTACGCATTTTCGAAACCGGTGAGAAAAAATGGTGGCTGCTGTTTTTTATTGCCTCGGTTATGGCAACGCCTCAGGCGTACGCGGCTCATTTGTGGTATCCATTTTTTGGCATCTATGTACTGTTTCTCGCACTCTATGTGATGCTCCATAACAAAACAGTATGGAAAAAAAGCATGGTACTAATTGGGCTTCTAATAGTAGCTAATGCCTATTGGTTGCTTCCCAACGTGTACTTTATTACCACGTCGTCATATGTTCCGAAAGAAAGCAAGCAAAATCGTATATTTTCTCAGGAATTTCGTTTGCGTAATCGGGAAAATGGATATCTTTCGGATGTCGCATTGCTGAAAGGATTTTATTTTAATTGGCAGGCGTATGATTTTGAAACAGAACAATCAGCCTATCTGATGCCGGTATGGCGTGAACATAGTAAGAATCCGATTACTGCCGGTATTGGGTACGTGTTATTTACGTTGAGCATAGCCGGAATAGTGGTGGCTATTAAGAAAAAGGACGGGCGAGTATTTTCATTCATTCCGTTTATGATCATACCGTTCATTTTTTTGATGAGCCATACGCCCCCGTTTGAACAACTGTTTAACCTACTCTTGCATATCCCCGTCTTTGAGGAGGCGCTGCGGTTTGTCTATAATAAGTTTTCTTCATTATTATTACTGGCTTATGTATGGTATCTCTGTTATTTCATCGCATGGATCACCAAGCACGTCAGTACGCAGCGAGTTATTGAAATAACTATAGGTATGAGTGCGGTGTTGGTCTTTTTTATGTTTCCGTACTTTCAGGGTGAATTAATCTCTCCCCGCATGCGCGTCTCCATACCCCAGAGCTATTTTGAATTTTGGGATTATATGAAAGGTCAGGAGGACGGTATCGTTGCCACACTGCCGTTGTTTAGTTTTTCCGGTTGGCAATATTACGATTGGGGTTACCAAGGGGCAGGATTTTTGTGGTTCGGATTACGGCAGCCGCTATTGGATCGTGATTTTGACCGTTGGAGTATGCAAAATGAGCAGGCGTTTCGTGAACTGCAATATGCGGTATACCGACGGCGCGCGGACCTGTTTATTACTGTGCTTCAAAAATACCATATATCGTACCTCCTCTGGGATCGGCATAGTATTCCTCCTGAGCCACGTAACCGCAAACAATTCACCTTTGAGCGCGAGATAGCAATCATGATTGATGAATTACAGGGACAGGGATTACTGACCAATATCAGGAATTTCGATGCACAAATGAGTCTCTATGCATTACGTGCTACGCAAGGAGTTGTTACGAAAGCGGATATACATACGAACGTTATTCCTACTTACCGATGGAATAGTCTGGATAGTGCGTATTTTGATCAGGGAGATTATGTCAGTATACCTACTGTTATTCCTCATACCGATATGGCGACGGTCTATTACCCTCTCCGTGACGTGATGGATACCAATGATCGGGTGAGGCCGGGCACTGTATCACTGGTTGGATCAGGGAAATTTACTATTGCCAATCAGGTACCTGAAGGGCTCAATATTGTACAGGTGCCGGACTATACCAAGACAGAAGATGTTATTTTAACCTATACCTATCTTGAAAAAGCAGTAGGACCCAATGCGTATGTAGTTGTATTTAAGCCACAATTACCGCAGAACATAGATTATCCTATCCGTGTACCCATTACCGTTTCACCTCAACAAAGCTATATTTCGATAAATGGGACTAACGTGATTATTCCAACAGGTTTGGAAACCGGCGAGCAGCTGTATATTGGCCCCACCCTATTATTGAGCCATTTTGAAAACACGATCGATAATACGGTTATTGCCCTTAATCCACTGCTTTCCACCAAGCCGCTTCTGCACACCTCGCCCGTACTTGAGTTTATCCCCAGCTCAACTACGATCCATGCTGATGAATGGTGGGACAGTATAGACCATAATGCCGTATCAGCTGCATATAGCGATACTCAAAAAAGTATTCGTTTGACAAGCTATAACAAAAACGACACGCTGAAGATCCCGTTTGATACCATCTACCATAATCTGGGGTATATCTTGGCCATTGAGTCACGCTATGGAGAAGGTTTACCATTGCGTATCTGTATGAGTAATGCCTATTCAGGCAAATGCGATGTGTTGGATGAGCTGTCACGCCATAGCGATTTTGCCTATGATTTCTTTTTAGTTCCACCCAGCGATGATGGAACAGGGTATACCTTATCAATCAGCAATATTTCTTTTGGCAATTATCCCTCTGAAAACGATATCCGCACCATTACCCTTATACCGATACAGTACACCTTTCTTTCAAGTATTTACTTCACCAATACAGAAACTCCATTGCCCACGAGTACAGAATCACTGTTGGTCCACGATGATCTATCATATCGGAAAGTGGTATCATTACCGGTTTTTCAGCAGGCAACCGGCATTCCAATGGTTGTATTACATCAGTCATATCATGAGGGTTGGGAGTCATATACGGTTCGATCCTCCGGTATTCTTCAAACCCATTTCCCCTGGTTTTTTGGAGAACGAATGGAGCACCTCCTCGTCAATAACTGGGCAAATGGTTTTCGTATTGAGCCAGATAAATCCGAGGCGGGCCAAGTTGTTATTATATTTTGGCCTCAATATCTAGAATACCTCGGATTGGCTTTGTTAGGGGTTAGTACGACGGGCCTACTGTATTATGTCATGCGTAGATCGAGGGGTTTACATAAGGCTTAGTGTTTGATATACTATAAGCTATGAATATAACGACGCACATCAATGCGATCATTATGGGTATTGTTATCATTATTGTTGTCTCAATGCTATTGCAGCGAGTCGACACGTATTTGCG
>JANLHK010000025.1 GCA_024653645.1 Candidatus Roizmanbacteria bacterium
CCAATCAGCTCTGATGTAAAGGTTACCGTCTGCGTTTGCATGAGAACATTATAGATAGTTTACAAATGTAGTCTATAGTCTGTTGTCCACAGTGCAATAAAAACCCATGATGCTTATACCAAGTATATGCCCATAAAACATATCATCGTCATCAGCTCTGCAGTCATCGCCTGTGTATCGCTCTTCCTGACACTTAAGCAACCAGCAAAAAATACCAACGAACCAATAACGATAGTACCTGCTGCCAAGACAACAGCAGCTGAACTGATCATAGATATTGAAGGAGCGGTTACGAGGCCCGGCGTCTATGCCCTGCCCTCAAAAAGCCGTGTCGTTGATGGGCTTATTGCAGCCGGCGGCTTAACTCAAGAGGCTGATCGGTACGTAATCGCCAAACAGCTCAATTTAGCAAAACAGCTCACTCATGAGGAGAAAATCTACATTCCCTATTTGGCTGAACACACCAGCGGTAATGCCTCTGAAATCCCGGCTCCCATATCGATTAACAGCGCCAGTCTCACACAGTTGGAATTACTACCTCACGTGGGAACCATCACGGCAGAAAAAATTGTGCGTAACCGCCCCTTCACCGACCTCACTGATTTAGTCAGCAAGCGTATTATTTCCCACAATGAACTGTTGGCGATACAGTCTCTGATTACCCTATGAATCCTGGAGATATACTCGTACGCGTACTTCCTGGTGACCACGGATCCATTGCCGCTGCATTGGTATGGGGTCAGAAACAGTACTTAACGCCCGAATTATATACGCTCTGTAAACAAGCCGGTGTGCTGCATCTGGCGGTCCTGTCGGGCCAGAATATTACCTTAGTGTCAGAATGCTTGCGAGCGCTCTGCTCATCAGTATCATCAAAAATTACGTCAGTATTAACCATACTCATTGGCCTGCTGTATCTTCTGCTGCTTCCCCATGATCCGCCTATCATACGTGCCGTTATTATGGGAAGCCTCACGAGCCTTAGTATACTGCTGGGCCGTCGGGCTATTGCTCTGTATCTGCTGCTGGTATCAGGTGTTATTATGATTACTATTAATTCCTCCTGGATTTCCGATCTTTCGTTTCTGCTTTCAATCAGCGCAACCGGAGGAATTATTCTTCTGTATCCCTGGTTTAAGGTAAAACACAAGGGTCATGTCCGCTACTATGTCCACTCAACCCTTGCCACCACCATCAGTGCCCAGGTAGGGATAGTCCCTATCACTTTTTTAGTATTTCGTGAGTATGCTCCCCTATCAATTCTCAGCAACATCCTCCTCATATGGCTTATTGAACCCATCATGATGCTGGGCATCCTTAGTACTCTTCTGGAATACCTCCTGCCAGGAGGAGGAACGCTCATTATTCCCCCTTTGCACGGATTGACTACCCTGTTCTTGTGGCTGTTGTCTCAGAGTGCCCACCTGTCCAAGAACGTCATACTGCAATGGTAAGGCGCTATGTAATTATTATCGCCATCGGATGCTCTCTATTCTGTGTAACTCTTGTGACGAACGTGTCCCGAAACAAACCCCGCATCGTGTTTTGCAATGTGGGTCAGGGTGATGGCATCTATATCCGTACTCCCAGCGGCTCAGACATGATCATTGATACCGGACCCAATCAGCGTATGGCTGATTGCCTTGCCCGTCACATGCCTTTTTTTGATACTGATATCGAAGTAGGCATCATTACTCATCATGATCATGACCATGATGGCGGATTGCCTGTTGTGCAACAGCGGTATCACCTAAAAAAAATCCTGGATAATACGTCACTCACTACCGGCGACCGGATGGTAACCAAAGATTTGACCGTAACAGTCCTGTATCCTGATCGTCTGGTGAAAACCAATACGAGTAATAATAACGGCGTTATACTGCTGTTACAGTCAAAACAGACTAATGCTCTATTTTTGGCTGACGTTGATGTTTCGTTCAGTGAGCCCGCTCTGACCGCACACGGCCCTCTTCCTACGATTCATATACTGAAAGTGAGTCACCATGGGTCACAGTATGGAACCAGTACGTCTCTGCTGCAGTACCTGATGCCAACGAGGGCGGTTATTAGCGCTGGCAGTACTAATCGGTATGGTCACCCTCATCCGGACATACTGAAAAAGCTAACTCAGTTGGGTATTACCGTGATAGAAATATCTAAAACCGGAGATTATGAATATATACTTTAGGATAAGAGGATAGATCGCATCTCGGAAAAAATATCGAACGCATCTTTACCAATCCACTTTTCACCCACCAATTCTTTCGGTAAGCCCGGATCTGTTTTGAGTACCTCAATGTAGCTATTAACCACCTTGGCGAGCTTGGCCTCTTTCGAGAGATCCTCCCGTGACAACAACTCATGCCATGTCTTAAACACCTTCTTATACGCTTCCTGCAGTTTTTGTATATTCCATACTTTTTCAACCAGTATTGACGGATCGCCCAACGTCGGAGTTCCCTCAAACATCTGAATATAATTCTCCCAGGGCGTACCTTCTACTAATTTCTTCATGGCCTCGGCCACCGGATGAGGGGTGAGCCAAAATGACCGATGCCAGGGTCCTAATCCCCACCCGCTTATCTCACGTCGCAGACTGTCACGTAAGCTCCGCTTATCTTCAGGAATCTCATACGAGATGATACGGTATTTTCCATCCCAGCTGAACATCATAAACCGTACAAACGGAAATGATAAAGCGAGCTCACCCATGCCCCGATCCGTAATCTGATACACGCCTTCTTCCTCACGGCGAATCACGCCATCAGTCAGCATTTGGCGCAGCGTTCCGCGGGTACGGGGTGATTCAGTGGACAGTAAAAAAACGGCTTTAATCGTGGGATTAAACAGATTATGACTCTTCTCACGATTCAGTAAAAGCAGTGCTAGGAGGATGCGTGTACGTCGTTCCTTTACTGACGGAGTACTTTCAGACATATGTCAAATATATCAAACGTGTAATTTATGTCAAGAGCATTCTACTGACAAGCGATTGACAAGTTGGTCCATCATTATATACAGTGAATATACTATGCAACGCTCCCATGGTGTATTAACCGTATTACTTATTACCAGCTTTTTAATGGCCTCCTCTATCCCGTTGCCACCGAAAGCACAACCATCTCAATCAGTATTAAGTGAAAAAACCGTCAATGCATCGGCGAGCATCGGTACCTTGCAGGCATATTCTCTGTTTGGCTACACCTCATCCTATGCCAGTGTGCGACTTGAGGGGGTGAAATTGTACCAGGAGACTCAAGCGAGGGGCAATGACGGGTATTTCGAATTCACTAACTTTCTCGCTCCCTCAGATATCAAGGAATTTTGCCTTACCTCAATAGATACTGAGGGTATGTCTTCACCCTCAGTGTGCGTACCGGTACCCAGTCAGCGTACCGGAGCCATGGGTCCCTACCTACTACCCCCCTCAATACGATTATCAACCGGGAATACCAATATTGACACGGCTGTCACGGTTTCAGGTAAAACTATCCCCAACACTTCAGTGACCCTGGAGATCTTTCAAGCAAACCCCACCTCATTGTCACTGATTAAAAGCGCAAACGCTCAAAAAAGAAATCCCCTCCTCACTCGTTCTGCAAAAAGTACCAGTGATGGCACCTATACCTATCGGTATCAAAACTCTCAAGAAGCTCACGTTCGTATATTTAGCAGGAGTTATTATCAAGGAATCAGCACCCCTAAGAGCAATACGCTCAGTTTGGATATTATAGGCTTTATTACCGCCCTCCTCATCGCTCTATTCAATTTTTTCTCACAATTACTGAACCCAACCACCCTGTTGCTACTGGAGGCAGCCATCGTTGGTTATCTGCTCTACCGACGATTTTTCATATATCATCATATTAAAACAACCAAAGCATTACTGAAAATTGAGCGAGAGTTAATGGTGTACCCCAGCCGTCCTCTCCTCACGTTCCGCAATTTTACCCCTATTGCTACTCAAATTGAACCGTAACCGGTTCCCCAATAGCACTGCCTGCGACGCTGGCCGTTATTTCATAGCTCCCTATTGCAGTGGTGTATAAATCATAAACCGCACGTCCGTATAGGTCTGTTTTGGTTTGAATCCCTTCATACGGTATACTAGGCTTAGTAGTAACCATAACATCCTGATTACTGACTCCTCTCCCTTGTTTATCCAGCACTATAACGCTGAGGCGGATTCTATCCTTTCCATCAGCCCGAGCCTTGAACGGACTGACAAATAAATATGAGTTCTCTTGTGACACTAACGAAGATGAGCTTGAGGTGGCTCTACTGCCTACGATAAAACGCACGTTAGCGCTAATACTTAGTAATAACAGCAATCCTCCCAGTAATAACCATGCTTTCATACTATTGAGTATAACCATTTCATGCACAAATACAAGATAAACAAAAAAAAGGCTACATAACAACCCAGAGCAATATAAGACTACTTTAGCAGACTCATATATTATCTGCTAATTCACTCCTCAAAGTAACGTGTCCAAATTCTCTCTTTTATTTTTTAATAACAGAATAATCAGTCTTACTGTTGGCAAGCTAGTATGGTACGGTATTTCACTTAAACGAAAACGCCACCCTCTCTATCCTGCCCATTAGTAAGGCAATTCTATAGAGGGTATTACCTACTATAAGACTTATCATTATGGGATAGTATTGCGAAACACTGCCTACCATAGAGCCTAAAAATATTGCGGATATATGTATAAATACGTGTAAATAGAATTATAAGATTACTTTTGTATCAGTTAAATACTATTACAGACTATATCAATCTAGATTGAAATACCTCTTGACATCCAGCGTATATATATAAATAATGATAGTTACATGGATAACCAGCATAATCAGTATAATTTTGAGCTCGAATTTAAATCCTATCTGCAAAAGAAAGGTTATGGCTCTGCGACCGTGAAAAACTATTCGTTGGACCTTCGCTCTTTCCTGCTGTGGATTGGTGGGATCAAGCACGAAGTTCCAACCGTTGGGCTGCTGCAACAATCCCTAACCCATGATGGCATAACTCAATATCAGCTTGCGTTAGTTAATAAACACACACGACCAGCGACCATAGACCGTCATATGGCCTCAGTACGATCCTTCGCTCTGTACGCTCAACATCGAGGTTGGATAGCGGAGGTACCCCAGGTTCAGGTTAATGAGCCACGAGTTCAAAAAATGAACAAACAATACTTCCTGGAGCAGTTTCAGCGATCTCTCGAAAAGGAAAAAGTAGCTACTGCAACAGTCCACAGCTATATGGCCGACGTCAAAGAATATCTAACCATTATCAGTTCACCATCACACCAATGAAACAGTTGATGTACAGGGCTTTTAGCTTAACACAACGGGCTATGTCCTACATAAACCCAGCTCGCGAAGGTAATGCCTACCAGCGATTGACGCTCAAAAAAGGCATTTCGTTCTCAATTCCCTTGAGGATCAGAAAAATATATGCGTGAATTGCTTTCCGCCTCAAGCATCGCTCGATACAGGGCTTATTTACAAGCCAGTGGTATTGCAGAAGCAAGTATTGTTAGAAAAATATCGTCCGTACATAAATATGCACAGTGGGCACAGGAGGCGGGTTACCTTTCACCAGAAGAATTTCGCGCAGTTCAAGTTGAGCTCCAAAAATTTCGTGGCATTGTGACGGGTAGATCACAAAAGTCGAGCTCAAAGGCGTTTTCGCCTAAAAAACATGTCAGCTCATTTGAGGCAATAAAGCTCGCCATAGCTCACAGGTTCAATGCTGGCATCATGGGACTATTTCTGCTAATTGCCTTCTCGGTAACCGGGGGTATCGCTTTTTACAACCAGTTCTTTTCCCGCGCCAATGTTAACCTCGCTTATCCCACAGCCCCAGTAAGCTCAAGTAGGAAACTAAACTTCCAGGGACTGCTGACCGACGCCAGCGAAACCCCTATCACCTCACCCACCAACATGCGGTTCCGGTTATACAATGCGAGCTCAGGAGGAAGTACCCTCTACGACTCAGGAACGTGTAGTATACAACCAGATACGGACGGAATTGTTAATGTACTGGTCGGTAGTTCCTGTGGTGCGGAAATTGAAGTTCCGGTGTTTACCAACTACGGAGAGATTTGGTTAGGTGTTACGGTGGGAGCTGACGCGGAAATGACACCACGACAGCAAATAGCCAACGTTCCCTACGCTATTAACTCAGAAACCTTACAGGGCCTACCACCAGGCACGGGCAAGTCAACTATTGCGTATATCAATGACCAAGGTGATCTGCTAATCTCCACCAGTGCTGCCGGTATACGGTCGGTGTGGCAAAGCACCACCTTCCAGATATCAAGCGCCAACGCCGTCACGATCGTTTCAGCCGGTTCTGGCGACATAACTCTGAATGCCACCGAAAGTGGTACTATAAAGCTCCAAACTAACGGTACGACCGGTAATCAAGTAAGTGCTACGAACGCAAATCTTGCTACCGGTAACCTCATCTACGGTTCAGTGAACAACAATGCAACCGGATTTAACCTGCTGCAACTGCAAAGTGGTTCATCCCCCACTACCAAGTTTCAGGTAGATTACGCGGGCAAAGGGTACTTTGCAGGAAATGTAAGCATTGGTACCACCGGATCATCAAATCGCTTGGACGTGAATGGTGGAGCAGCCATTGGTAGCTATGCCGGTGTTAATGCCGCCCCCTCAAATGGCCTTATTATCTCCGGTAATGTGGGAGTTGGTACAACATCGCCTGGAAATAAATTAGAAGTCATTACTGGTGATACAAGTAATAGTCAGTTTCACCTCGGTGAAGGTGCCAACGGTGCCTACCTTAGCTCTACTCTTCCTGGAATGGCAATCCTCTCTGGAGGCGCAGACCTTGTTTCCAACGCTTGGACAGCCAGAGACACCAGTGCTGGTTTGGTTAGTATCAGTGCTGGGGATATTAATTTTAGGGCTGATACAGGATTAACCTCTGGAAATACATTTACCCCAAGCGTGAGAATGACCATCAAGGGTGATTCTGGTAATGTAGGAATTGGTTCTACCAATCCAGATGCAGCGCTTTCTATCATCAAAAACGTCAGTCGAGTGCTTGAAATAGGAAAACAAGAACCGATTGCAAATGCGGCATTTGACTCCAGAGACATTTTTTTATTGGGTGGTACCTCTTACTCAGGAATGCTAATATCTAGCGCCGATTCTGCCGCTCACATGTATGGCTATGGTATGGCCTCACATAATCCTTCAGACAGCGCTCAATTTTATAAAAATTCTATGGCCACTGATACCTACGCAAATGGCGGCTCACTTCTCTTCAAACTTGGAACTAGCAACAACTCACACTCAAACCCTGAGAAAATGAGAATTTCTCAGAACGGCAACATTGGTATTGGGACGACAAGTACTAACTCATATAGACTAAATGTTAATTCAGGAACAAATGACGCAGTTTTGTTACTTGAATCAACAGACCAAATAGCGGATTTACAACTCAAAGATCCTAACGGAACAGCTTGGGTTTCTGGTGTTGATGGTAATTTGGTTTTACAAAGAGTAAGTGGCAACGTGGGTATCAATTCTACCACTCCCAGTAGCAAACTCGAAGTCAATGGGAATGTGGAACTTACCAATCTCTATGACAATGATGCCTCTAACTTCTTTGATGGAGGATGTTCTGCAACGACCACCATTACCGGTATTGATAGTACGGGAGCAATTACGTGTACTGCCATTACCGGAGTACCCGCCTCATCAATGTCATTCTCTGGATTAACCAGTGGTACCAATACTGTTGCCGCTATGTTGGTGGGTACCGGAGCATCATTGAATTACACTGGAACAGGTACCATCAATGCCTCGTCATTAGTAGGTGCAACTTGGGTGGCGCCAGGCACCATCGGATCAACCACACCAAGCACGGGAGCATTTACTACCCTTTCCTCTACCCTAGGGGCTAACTTTGCAACTACCAGTGGCAATGTGGGTATTGGAACAACATCTCCCCTGGCTAAACTACATGCAATAACCGGTAATGCTGATGGTATTATTTGGGACTACAACACAAGCGCCTATAGAAGTTCAATTGCTAATCAGTTTTCTGCCGGATCGCCCATTAATAACCTGATGCAATTTAAGGTAAGTACGGGGACTACATATACTCAAGCTACTGTAATGACCTTAACTGGTAACGGCAATGTCGGGATAGGAACGACAGTACCAGGAGAAAAATTGACAATAATTAGCTCAGATAATCTTCCAACAACTAATGTATTAGGTGTATATGCAAATAACCTTACTCAAGGAACAGCCCTTGGCTACAATGCACTTCGAGCCATAGGATCAAATGCCTCGGTTGATATATCACTTTTGTCAAAGGGAACATCAGGTTATATCTGGCTAGGACATGACACTGTAGGTCAGGGGTTAAGATTTAAATATGATGATTCTGCAAAAAATACTATTTATAACGGCGCTAATGATATTGGAATAACAGTAAACAGTTCTCTTGGAGGGCAAACAGGTATTTATCTTAAAACTAGTACAGGTAAAGTGGGGATTGGGACAACAGGACCCACATCTACCTTTGATATAGAAGTTGTTACTGGAACTATTGGTTTAGAAGTAACTGGGACAGGAACCGGAGCTCAAAGTTGGACATTGAACCCAACAACTGCCCAAACTTTCTTACTTTCCAGGCCGGCCTTGCGACTAGCTATGTTTGGTAATGACGGATCTTTTGCAGTTGGTGGATTAGGAAATGATGCTGGTTCAGGAGCAGCTTTATTTGTTAATGGCACCAGTGATAATGTTGGTATCGGCTCTACTATTCCCGCTCAAAGATTAGACGTCGTAGGCAATGTGGCTTTCTCGGGTGCTTTGATGCCTGGGGGCAATGCAGGTGTATCGGGATACTTTCTGCAATCTGCAGGAGCGGGAGCCGCACCAACATGGACCAATGCCGTTACCGCAAGCGCTCTTAAATGGAACGCACTAACCGATCCTGATGGGAACTTGGTCCTTAATCACAGTACTCATACTACTACTTTCAACACAGCCACAACGACTGGTAACTTCTTTACCATCAATGCCAATTCCTTAACTTCTGGAGTTGCTCTCAATGCTTCGAGCACATCTCTCTCTTCAGGCTCTCTGGCATCTTTATCTGTGAACTCAACCGCAGCAACTTCTAACTCTCAGAAAGTACTTAATATTAGTACTGCTGGAGCTAATGCCACTAGCACACAGACTACCTATGGTTTATATACTACCAATACACATACTGGCACCGACGCTACCAATATAGCCGGATACTTCTCTGCTTCGGGTGGAACAAACAACTATGGTATTGTCGCGACTGCAGGTGGAAGCGGCACAGTGACGCCATTGTTAGTCGTGGGCACATCGGGAAGTGGTGGATATGTACTAGCAAACCTCAAAAACACAACCAGTGGAACAACTGCAACTCCTGCCTATACCGGTATTCAGTTTATTGGTTACAATAGTTACTCTAAAGCCGCTATTTTGAGTACCGATAGGCAGGGTAATACTTGGGGTTCAGACCTAATTTTTTACACTCATCCAACAACCGCAGGAGGAGCCTTATCAGATCTGGTTGAGCGCTGGAGAATAAATGAACAGGGAGTTTTCCAATCCAATGGAGCACAGACTATTCGTACCTCAACGGGAAATCTTACACTCGCCACAGCTGCAGGCAATGGACACATTCTGCTCTCACCCAATGGAACAGGTAATGTGGGGATTGGGACGACTGTGCCTACCAGTAAACTTGATGTAATTGGTGGAGCATATATTAGTGGAAATCTTAAAGCTGCAGATTTGGGCACAGGTTTAGGTAATGTTTTCTTCCACACAGGAGTCACGTATGTTGGAAGCGATGTTATTAACGAAATCACACTTCAGGGATACAATCAGGTGGATATTAAGACACATGCAGGTGCTACAGATGGTGAAATTGTATTCTCCCCAAAAGGATCAGTAGCAATGTTTATCTCGGGAGCAGGCAACGTCGGTATCGGCTCCACCTCCCCAGCTCAGAAACTGGACGTAGTGGGAAATGTGGCTTTCACGGGGGCATTAATGCCCGGTGGGAACGCGGGTGTATCGGGATACTATTTGCAGTCTGCAGGGGCAGGAGTCGCACCAACATGGACCAATGCAATAACGGCTAGTGCTCTTAAATGGAATGCACTCACTGATCCTGATGGGGCACTCACCTTGAATCATGGCACCAATGCCACTATCTTTAATACCAGCGCGACAACACAAACGTTCTTTACCATCAATGTCAATTCCCTCACGTCCGGTAAAGGATTGTATGTTGCCTCAACCGCAACTGCTCTCACCGGTAATCTCGCAGAGTTGCTGCTATCGGGCAGTAACGCTGCCAATACGGGCAATGTACTACGGGTAGCCCAAACTGGAGCATCTTCAGCAGCAGTACCATTGATGGTAACTAATCTAGGCACGGGAGCATCATTCAGAGTCAATGATGAGACCGGTGATGCGGATACCAGTCCGTTTATCATTGCAAATAACGGGAATGTGGGGATAGGGACGACAGGGCCAACACAAAAACTGCATATATCAGGCAGTGGTAGTACTTTTGCTAGAATAGAAGACACTACAACCGGACAAGCCGGTGTAGTAATAAGTGCAGGATCAGGCGCCAATAGTAGGGCTAGTCGTGTTGATTTTATCAATGTTCCAGCTAGTGCAACCGTTCCCCGTTGGACTCTTATTAATGATTATTCACAAAATGGAACAAACGATTTTGGTATCGCTGATAGTAGCACTTCAAGAATATTCACAATCCTTCAAGGTGGCAACGTAGGGCTTGGAAGCACTACCCCAGCGCAAAGATTAGACGTAAATGGTGACATTAAGGTAACGGGCAATGATATTATGGATTCAGGCAACACTAGTCGTATTACCTTGGG
>JANLHK010000026.1 GCA_024653645.1 Candidatus Roizmanbacteria bacterium
TTATTATGTCGAGGATAACTGGGATATTGTTGAGTACTTAGCACACAATACGAATGCTTGTATTGTGTGGATTTACAATACAAGCATTCGTATTGTGTGCTAAGTACTCAACAATATCCCAGTTGTCTTCGACATAATAATCCAGCTGCAACTCCCGTACCATTCGTTTTTTAAATAGGTGTGCCTGTTCATCCCGATCATTGTAATGAATAATGGACGGGTCGATCGTGATTCCGTAGAGCCGCAATAAAAAAAACAAGTCACCGGCCAAGAATTTCTGTCGGGCGGTAATGACTGTTACATCAAAACGGGGGTTGTTAAGCAGGGCCTGAAATTCGCGCATACCCACATTGGGCATAAAGCTGGTTGCGTGAACAGCGCGCATAATCAGATGTGATGCAGGACTTTTTGAAACATAAAAGGTGGTTCTGGGAACATGCAGAATATGGGTGCGGATGGCGTCAAAAAGCGGGCGTAGAAGGCGAACGGGATTGTAAAATAACACCCCGTCAAAATCAAAGCCCACTCGGACTTGATATTTATCCTGCACGACCATTTGTCTATTGTACTATAATAAAAGTCTATGCAGTCCATGACGTATTTCGCCGGAAGCGCTTCATCGAAGGTCGCAGAAGCTGTTGTAAGCCGCCACGGAGGAGTGATGGGAAAAAGTGAATTATCTCGGTTTTCCAACTCAGAAATAAAGGTGCGGATCCTGACTGAGGTTGCCGATACCGCATGCATCATTATTCAATCATTATCAAACCCCACCAGTGAACGCGTACTGGAATTGGCATTTTATCTTGATGCGCTGCGCCGCGAACAAGCCGACAGCGTTGATGTCATCATTCCATATCTAGGCTATGCACGACAGAACATACAGCACCTGCCGGGTGAATGCGTGTCGGCCCATGTGATTATTTCATTAATTGAATCATTAGGTGCTCGAAGTGTCACGACTATTGATATTCATGATGAGGCAACAGCGGGTGTGTTTACCGTGCCGTTTACCAATGTATCAGCGTTGCCCCTTTTGGCCCAAACAATGAAAAAGACTATAGCAGTGGAAAACACACTGGTCGGTTCGCCTGATCAGGGAGGGGTAGAGCGCTCCCGTCGGTTTGCAGAGGCATTTTACGAAGGAGGCACCGCACCTGACCTTATCGTGATTGAAAAAAAACGGAATCTTGAGGGCATCCATGACTCACAGGCCGTTGAGTTATATGGAGACGTTACCGGGAAAAACATTATATTAGTTGATGACGTGGCAACCAGCGGCGGCACGATGCTTCACGCAGCCCAGCTGTGTTTGGATAAAGGGGCGCGTCAGGTGTATGCAGCCGTCGTCCATGCTGACTTTGGGGAAGGTGTCATGGAGAAAATAGCCAACGCAAAGCTATTTGAGGGTTGGTATACCACCAATACCATCGAAGAACCCAGTGAAAAATTGGCAACGTATCCTGTATTTCATCAAATCGGAATTGATAGCCTGTTATGAAACTACCCGCACCTATTACCGAGTTGATTGACCAATTTGAAGGGTTGCCGGGCATTGGCCACAAAACTGCCAGCCGATTGGCCTTCTATATGCTCAATATTCCGCAGGAGCGTTTAAATCGCTTTGCTACGGCGTTATCAGAGTTGAAAACAAAAACCAATCGCTGCAGCCGTTGTTTTAACTTGACTGACACACCCCAATGTTCAATCTGTACCGATCCGGCACGTGACAATTCACTGTTGTGTATTGTGGAGGAGGTGCTTGATCTGGTGGGGATTGAACAGACGCGCAAATATAATGGGCGGTATCACGTATTATATGGACGCATTGATCCACTGAACAATATGGGTCCGGACGATATTTTAATCCCCCAGCTTATGAAACGACTGGCACAAGAGTCTGAAGATATTAAAGAAATCATCATCGCGACCAACCCCACCATGGAAGGGGAGACCACCGCCATGTATTTAAAGAAGATTATTGATGAGTATGCAGCTAACCATACATTAACGATTAAAATATCACGCCTTGCGTACGGGTTGCCTATGGGTGCGAGCATTGAATTCGCTGATTATGGAACGTTGGGACGGTCTTTTGAAAACCGTAACTCATATTAAGATTATCCTATAACAAATGTCTCTATGCAATTTCTGATTGTCTCTATTAGTTGATCAAATTGATACAGTTACGCCATTTTTTATAAAAATACCGTGTATAATCGAAACCATGGCAACTATATTTTCGGGTATTCAACCCTCGGCTCAGGCTCCCCATATCGGTAACTATATTGGTGCATTAAAGCAGTGGGTTGAGCTGCAAGAGGGTAACGATGCATTGTACTGTGTCGTTGATCTGCACGCGCTCACGGTGCCGCAGGACCCCAAAAAACTGCAGGAGTCGATCGATCAAACCTATGCACTACTGTTGGCGATTGGCCTTGATCCTGAAAAATCTACTGTATTTGTACAATCCCAGGTACCGGCGCATGCGCAACTGGGATGGGTGCTGCAAACCATCAGTACCATGGGTGAGCTGTCACGCATGACCCAGTTTAAGGACAAGTCAGCAAAGTTTAAGGATTCCATTCCATCAGGCTTGTTTACCTACCCAACCCTCATGGCAGCCGATATTGTGCTGTATGATACGCAGATTGTTCCGGTTGGTGAAGATCAGATACAGCATGTTGAGTTGGCACGTAATTTGGCACAACGGTTCAATAACCGTTTTGGTGACACGTTTGTGGTTCCCAATGTCCAGATTAAAAAAGAGGGCGCCCGCATTATGAGCCTCGCCGATCCCACAAAAAAAATGAGCAAGAGCGACGAGAACAAACACGCCGCAGTGTTTCTTAATGACCCGCTGGATGTTATCCAGGAAAAGCTTTCACGTGCGGTAACCGATTCACAAACCGAAATTACCTTTGATCCGGAACGCAAGGGTCTTTATAACTTGCTATCAATCTACAAAATACTGACCGGCAAGTCAGAGGTGGAGATTGAACAGGACATGAAGGGGAAGGGATACAAGGAATTTAAGCAGGAGGTGGCACATCAGGTTATCACCTTGGTTGAGCCGATTCAAACACGCATGCAGGAGCTGTTGAGCGACCGTACTGCACTGCACGACAGCATGAAACGAAGCGCTGAAAAAGCCGCCAGCCGCGCGCAGAAGAAGCTTGAAGAGGTATATAGTAAAATAGGGCTATAAATCGCGGCGGTAGTTCAGTGGTAGAATGTCTCCTTCCCAAGGAGAAGGTCGCCGGTTCAAATCCGGTCCGCCGCTCTATATCGGACTGGTTTTGTTGTGGCAGAAAATTTCCCCTTATAATCAAGATTCTCCCGAGTTCGAGCCTTATTGTTCACAACAATTGCGTTAACCTGGAAGCAAGCA
>JANLHK010000034.1 GCA_024653645.1 Candidatus Roizmanbacteria bacterium
GCCCAACTTGCCTTTGGTTTGTCCTTCAAACTGCAAGTTGGTTGAGGGCATTTTTAAGTACAGCACGGCCGTTAAGCCATCCTTGACGTCATCCCCGGTCAATCCGGGACTGTTTTTCAGCATGTTTTTGTTTTTAGCATAGTCATTGACGACCTTGGTCAGTGCCGTACGGAAGCCGGTCACATGGGTTCCTCCCTCATGAGTATTAATGACATTGACGAATGACAACAGGTTTTCTTTCATGGAATCGTTGTACTGTATAGCCCCTTCAACCTCAATTTCTCCATTGGTTTGCTTAAAGTAAATGACGGGGTGCAAAGATTTTTTGCCATTGTTCAGGTCTTCTACGAGCGACACAATGCCGCCCTCAAAGTAGTAGCAGAATTCGGTGTCGTCGATGCGGTTAATGAAGTGAAACATGACTTTGGAAGTAAGGTATGCGCGTTCTTTAATGAGACGCATGACTCTTTCTTTATCAAGTGCCATTCCCTGTTTGAATATTTCCTCATCAGGTAAAAACGATATAGCGGTTCCGGTTTTACCGGTAATACCCAGTTCTGACTTGGTAGTTTCTTTCACCGGCCCCTTGGGTAAGCCGCGTGAGTATTCCTGGCGGTAAAATTTACCGTTTTGTTTGACCTCAGCAATAAAATGAACAGAAAGCGCGTTGACCACGCTGCTTCCTACCCCGTGCAGTCCTCCGGATATTTTGTAGGCACTGCTGTCAAACTTGGCGCCGGCATGCAGTTTGGTAAGGATAATTTCAAGAGCACTTTTCTTGTACTGGGGCATGATTCCAACGGGGATACCTCGTCCGTTATCGATAACCGTATAGTAGCCGTTTTTTTCGAAGATAACACTGATCTCGTTACAGTAGCCACCGAGTGATTCATCGATGGCATTATCAATAATTTCACGAAGACATTCTTTGACGCCCTCAAGCGAGGTACTACCAATGTACATACCCGGACGCTTTCGTACGGGCTCAAGCCCCTCCAGTACCACTACCGATCCTGCATCGTATGTTCGTGAATCTGAAGCCATGTGGCTGATTCTAGCAAACGGGAACCGGTTTAGCAATTGAATGTGCCTTGTTTAGCGCGTTGTAAAGCCCTCCATTAAATATTATAGGATTCTAATAACTATATACATATTCACTACTCATACTCTCTTTTTAACGTCACAACAGCATAATTTGAATATTGACTGTTGACATTAAAATTATAGAAGCAACTATAAGCAGTGCTTAAGAATTATCCGTTTTTTTTAGTATTTCAATAAGACTTCGTAGTTTTTCACTGGGCTGACAATGTGCTTTAATCCAGTCACCCGTTTTTTGTTCGGTCATGGCTTCATCTTGATAGAGCCCCAATACTTCTTGCGCCTGATCTTGCATCGCTTTATAAAATGCGTCGTAGTCGGTAATGGTAACCGTTCCTTCTTGAGAATAAGTAATTATTCCCGTCTCTACGCAACGGTTTACCGCATAGGCATTATTTAAAAAATACTCACTGTCCTCAGCCTCATCTTTGAGACCTTGAAATGAGCTTGATACCATGGCGACAGCCCACTGTTCCCGTGTGCCGGGAAGACCTTGAGCCTCAAGTATATGGGGAACGAGCGGACGATAGAGCGATTCCGCCTTAACTTCATCAATAACGGTTGCTGCTTTCCCGGTACCCATACGTAGCTGCTCAGGTTCGCCATCGGGATAGATAAAATGGCTAAACTCATGAAGCATGGTATTCATCCTACTCATGAATTTGATCTGCTTATTTTTTTTTAAATCTGTCTCATCTGGAAACACGGCTGGCGCATCGGTAAAGCGCTGTACCTGTTGGTAAAATTCATTGTCGTATTGGCGTTCCTGCTCATCAAGGTACAGTACCGTTGCCGGTTTTTCCTGCGCAACGGCCTTAAAAAGGGTATTAACGCCGTGCGCACCAAGGGTGACAGCACAGCGAATGGGTTCATCTTTTAACTGATCTTTAAATTGACCTACCCCTAAGGTATCCAGGCTGTCGGCCATTACGTCTTTAGCTTTTTTCATGGCGCCTTCTTCTGCTATGGCGTCAGGAGTAGCAAGGGCCAGCCGAAGTTCCGGATCCATATACGGCTCTTTAAAAAAACCTTCGGTAGGTGGGGCTAAGACGATGGGAAAGTCGGTCTTTAACAATGCCACATAGCGTTTTTTAATGTCTTCGTGTAGCGCTTCAGCTTTTGCGGCATCTCGTTCTCCTAAAAATGAACCCAAAACTCGCACATATTCTTTGAATTGTCCCTCGGGAGATGGTGCTGCGCCGCCCTCGGGGATTGTTTCACCTCCCATTGCAGCGGCAATGAGCCGTAACCTCAGAGCAAGATATTGTGATTCTTTGGGAAAGAGTGATGCGGTCGTTTGTGGTATATCCGAATCGGGCATAAACAGCGTAGCGCCGGTTGCTGCCTCAGGAGGTTCGGGGGTCTGCCCACCAAACGCAAGAAATCGGGTGAACAGTGGGTCTGCCTTGGGAATAATATCAAGTAGTTGTACGACTATGTCGCGCTGATGTGGTGAAAGCCCTAGGCCGGTAAGTTGTTCTGGAGTGGCTGCTTTAAGCGCATGTTGGTAGGCAGAACTTTCAATTTTATTTACCACCAGCGAACCGACCGATAGGAGCACTTCCCTTCTTTGTCCGCCTAAGTCATCACTCAGCACATCACCCCAGCCGTGTATCAGTGCGTTTTCAAGCGTTTCATCATCAATTTCTCCAAACTTTGAAGCAGTTTTTTCTTTAAAAGGACCAAGATTGGGACGAACATATTCAGATACCGCTGTCCTCACATTATTATTGAGTTCCATACCGCCCTCGTATGGTGGAATGGTATCGCCTACCTGCCACCAGTGTTGGACTGTTCCATCAGTCTTCGTAACAGGCTCATGCAATGCATGGACTCGTTGAATTAGCTGTAACCGGGGAGTTGATTCAATGGGTGATTGTTCAATCGGAGTAGGTTGGGTTACTCTGTTTTGTTCTGGCCCTGCTATCTCGGACATAGGTTAAGTGTAGCAAGTTTGCATTTTTAATCATTAAGTTTAGTAAGAATTTTATGAACTGTTTTCCAGGTACGAGTGGTAATCTGCTTGCCGAACTGTTTTTCAAGCCATAGCATGACATCGGGTGTTTTTGTGATAGTTGGATTAAGAATGCTAAAAAGCGCGTTATCTTGTAAACCAAGTATTTGGTAAGAACCATCCTCTGACTGATAGGGAAAGGGTATGGTTGGCTGGGGATTGTTTTTTAAAAATGTTACCTGTAAGCGTGAATGCGGTGTATCTTCAATGCCATGAAATGGATTTTTTTCTAGCATTTTTTGCAATTGTTCCCGACGGCGAACTATAGTGGTGCTGGTAAATCCCAGATGCTCTGGTAACGCTGTTTCAATCATAGTCTCAAGTTGCTTCTGGTCAGTTATGTGGCTTTCAAACAGTATATTACCGCTTGCAATGACTGATTGGACATGGTGAAAGCCAAGTTTTTCAAAAACACCACGTATTTTTTCCATTTTCATATTGGGGTTCATAGGCATAATGCCTCTGAGCAGTGCTACATATTTGGTCATGGAAGTTTCAAAAATGATGTCATGCGGGCCATTTCTTTCTCCAATTCATGATTAAATTGGGTATCATTGGGGCGATTTTGTACAAATCCCACATTAACCATCAGTTTACTATTATTTACGCTAAGATTTCCCCACCCTATCAGGTCCTCTCCCCACAGCAGGGGCATGGCATAGTATCCTCGAGTGCGCTTATGCGCCGGAACGTACGCCTCAAATTGGTAGGGCCATGCCCACAAGTGATTAAAACGTACCCGATCACGGACTACCGGATCAAACGGCGCAAGAAATCGTACGGCACGTGGTATGTCTGTGCCGTTTATGATACTTGATGCGGGCCACAGATACGGTATACCGGCTATCGTG
>JANLHK010000039.1 GCA_024653645.1 Candidatus Roizmanbacteria bacterium
CGCAGATTTATCAAGCTCAAGAACCGTAAGTCAAATGTATTTACTAATAAGAAAAGAGCTCTTGGAGGCTGGGGCAACAGAAGATGAGGTCCGCAATCATTTCAGCACAAGTCTCAGTGCCTACCTTGACTCCCCCGAACTGCTCATGCACCCAAAGACCATATCAAACAAGTACATTGCCAAATTTAAAGCTGCGGTTGGAAAATTCAGAAAACCCAGAGGCTTCACGGGATCTCATGGTGAATGGCTTGACATGTTAGTCAGACACATGAATGCTACGAGGCTCATACATCATGACGACGCTAGTAAGATGCATCCTAATCCTGACAATGGAGTTGTGCTTACTTGTTTTTCACATCGCGTTAAGAGGGACGCCATGCCTGATTGGATGTCAGAACTTACTCATATACAGGGAGAAGAATTGGTGGAGCTCGTTGAAGTTGAAGATCAAAATGACGCATCTCAAATTGCCTCGGTAGAAAAGTCACTTCTTGGACTGAGGACTCAGGCAAGAAATATTAATGATTATTATACGACTAAGATTGAAAAATGTGATGATTGGCTTAAAGCACTCAATGCGAGCAGTTTAGCAGAAAGGCTCAGTGGTAGTTTAGTTTCATTCCTTCTCAATATTGATACCTATAGGGATATGGTGGCCGATCCTAATGAGCCTGATCCTGTCATAAACGGAGAACAGAAAGTAATTAATTTCTTGAGACGATTTGTTGAGCGTAGCCCTTTAAAAGCGGAAACGAGTGCACTTTGGCTTGAGCAAGCTCTTGAAGAAAACAAATTTGACCAAGTTGGAGGACTCAGTAGAGAATTGCTTGCAGCAGTATTCAGGGGAATGAATAGTGATCGGGTAATGGAACAACTCTGGCATCCTTTGAAAGAAACGGATAAAAGATTACTGAGATTTTTAAGATATGAATTGGGCTCACTACTGATGGATCTTTCTCCTGAAGAATTGGAAATTCTCGCTCAAGAAGTGGAAAGTGATAGTATGCAAAAAATAATTACAGAACTCGCAAGTATAATCTCTAGCTATAGACAAGCGATTTTGGAGCGTTCTGATAGAGATAGTAATACTGCAAGAGTAGTCAAAGCTATCAAAACCCATAGCTTACAATGGCTAACACAGAATTATAAAGGGTTACAAGGAGCTTTATATAGAAGACTGGAACAGAAAGAGGATCCATATGCCGAAACTAAACCGCAGGTAACTGATAGCATACAAGATGATCTTACTGTAGTTACTGCGGATAGAGTATTTAATCCCTTAAAGGGCTGGAGGGTTCAATATACGATGGATATACATCGTCCCGAAGGAGATAACCTTGTGGATATCGACAGTGATAGTTTTGATGAAATTGTAGATAAATTACAAAGACTCATTAGGAAATTCGGGTTGCCCCTGTCGACAAAAGTGTCAAGTATAGTAAATTGCCTTGGTCAGATAGTGACAACCCCTGAAGACATTGAAAGAACTATCCCTCATCTTGAAAAAAAATATAGTGAAATTGACTATAGAAAAAGGAAAAGAGGTGGTATGAGAATACTCTATCGAATGTTACCAGAAGAAAAAACACTTATCTTTTTTCTTCACAAAAAGCAAGCAATGCACTACAAATTTTAGATTTTTAAATATTAGATACACATCTAGAATAGAATCCTCGCCTCCTCCGCCATTAGGGTATACTTGAACTGCGTCATGAATAATCGTTTGAAAATAATCTTCATTGCAACTATTTTCAACTTGTTGTTTGAGTACTCCCTTCGGGGTATTAACAATCTAGTAATGCAGCCTTTTTTGCCCCTTATTCTTTTCTCGATTTATTTCACCTTATTTAGTATGGTTGAAGATCTCATAGTCCGCTTTAAACTCAAGGATTATCACCTGATGGTATTGGCTTTCTTCTATGGGACTGTCTATGGGGCTTTAACATCAGGCATTGTGTTTATTAGGCCATCATTTCTGGGTGTGGCATGGGTCCCTATGGTATTGGTTAATATAGCTTGGTGGGGAGTGCTTCAAGCCGTGGTGACGTTTTATTTGGTCAATCTTATCAGTACACGAGACTGGCATCATCCCCGATTGTCGTACCGGGGTTGGGTTCTCTGTTTGACCATCAATGTTGCGGCAGTGCTTGTGTTCCAAACCACGGGACTCATTCCTACTGGCACACCAGTGGGGAGATTATCAATTGTCATTGTTGCATTGGCAAGCCTACTGCTGTTTCTTGTTTTACTGCGCCGAAAATCTAAACACGAGTCCTTTAAGCAAAATACATTTTTAACTGCAATTAGTTTTACCACGGTATCTTTGTTGCTATTCTCAGCAATCTTTTTAATAGGAGATCCTATTCGATCAAATACTTCCAATATTAATGCCTTGAGTCTGAAAGTCGTGAGTTGGTATACATTGGGATTATCTATGGTTTTGCTTGGATACCGACTTATCACCAAAAAAGAAATTCCAGTTTAGTATACTATCCGCCATTATATGGGTAATCCGGAATATTCAGAAGCTATATTGCGTCAACAGGAATATTTGGGCACGCTTACCACCGTGCGTGATGCCTATGAAGCTGCGGGGTTGAACCCACTGTTTGTGGGAGGAGCCATAGCAAAACCATTTAGCTTGGGTATGTTAGATTCTGTGGGAATAGATTACGGTACCCGCACGGTCCATGTGCCTACCACTGCGCCTCAGTACACCTCTTTGCGCACTAATGGTACATATGATGATATGGATATTATTGTTAATCACCCTGATAAGGAATATGTTGATACGGTAGTGAAAAAAACAGAGACAGGTCTTAAAAAAGAAGGTTTTACTCATCATTTTGTCAGCACTGAAGCAGTTCGGTATCCGCATTGGCCGTCACGCAACCAATTGCGCCAAATGGTGTCGGGCATTGATGTTGATGAGGATGGGCAAACACGGTTTTGTTTTGGTTCAACCACGTCTCCATACGTAAACCCGGAATCAATGCAGCCTTGGATCTATAGTATGGAAGATAATGGGGAAGAGATTGTTCGTTTGCCCAGTTTTGGCCCGGCCCATTTTGGCCTTCGTTACCTCATGCGTTTGCCGATTGCGGGGGCGGGAGGTTTGCGAGGTAAAGACCGCATACCTAAAGTCGATGCAGATACGGGTAGGCTTACCAACAAGATCCATACGCTTATGTTATTGCGCAGAAGAGCAAAAGAAGCGGCATGTGACCAAGGGTATACGCTTGATGACACAGCGTGGCAACGTTTTATTATTGATCTACAGCATCACAAACACCAAGACTGGTTAACATACCTTAAATCAAATGTGCTGGCGTGGTACTGGCAAACTGAATTTTCTACCGCTGCCGCCCACGGAAAAGGTGGACTTGAGGCGCTGGCTACATTAGGTAATAAATTCGGAGGCTAGTGATATACTGCATACTATGAAGAAGCTGGCGCCAGAAGCACAAGTCATTTTTGGCATCAATGCACTTATCGCTACCTTCTTTTTACTTGGTTTTATCTTCACTATGCCCATAGTGGTAATGATTATGATTATTGTTGAAGAGGGGGTTGTGGGACTGGTTCCGGTCGTAACCTCATTAATATTGTTGTATGTGCTGCTCGTTATTATCATTCCACTGTGGTACGGGCCCCAGGCATATAAAAATTATCGCTATCAGCTTACTAAAAGCGGCATTGAAATTGAGAAGGGAATCATATGGAAAAAGCAAATAACCATTCCCTATGAGCGGGTACAGAATATTGACATATTGCGTGGCCCCATTGCGCGGGCTTTTAATGTTGCCAATGTTCATATTCAAACTGCGGGCATTTCGGGAGCGGCCTTAACAGAAGGAGTCATTCCATCAGTGTTGCCTGAAGAAGCTTTGCAGATCAAAAATGGAATCCTTGCTTACACAAAATATACTCCTCGGGATTTGTAATAAGCCATAAAATATACATAGCCATTACATATTGAATGTGATAGTATTCGTTTCATACTGAGTTATAGAAATAATATGACCAAAGGACAAATTGAGGATGTGTTGTGTAAGAAAGTGACGGCGTTTTATCCGACAGTATTGGGTGTCGGCCCCGAAGAAGCCCATGTGTATATTCTTAACGATATGGTTATTGTGCGCCTGAAAGGAAAATTGTTGCCGATAGAGCAGAAATTATTAGAAAGCACAGAAGGAATAAGCTTAGTCAAAGATATACGAAAGACGCTCCATGAGCTGCTCACCAACCACCTGGGAACCATTGTGAGTGACGTGGTGAAGCATAAGGTCATTAGTGCCCACAGCGATATCAGCACTAAAACAGGAGAACAATTACAAGTTTTCATACTTGACGCTAATCTCGAAGAAGAATTAGCCGCACAATAAGGTTTTTGGTTAAGTGCCGGGAGAGCCAGCTTTAGTAGTAAGGGGGGCAAACCACGCAGCATACCAACACATGTGCTTTGAACAGTTTGGTGTATGCGTGGTAATAAGGTACTAACTACTATTGCGTGGGCATTTTTTATAACTAATACCATGGGTATCGTGGTGCTTGTTGATATATTATTATTTCGCGCTCCCTACATCAGCCTTTTTTTAGCTTGTCTGGTCACAACCATATACGTTAACCTCAAGCTATTTCATAAGCGACTTCCATTTTGAATGTGTTATCATACAGTGCATGAAAAGTCTTTTAGCTGGTTTTCTCATCGTATTTGCGTTAGGATTAGTTGCACTTATGACGATGTCTAGTTCGCCAAAGGAATCAAAGCAAATGAACCAAGATTTAAATCAGCAAAATAAGCAAGGCGCTTCTGCGCAAGCACCAAAACCAACAAAAGGGTCTGAGTTGGTGGCAGGCAAGTCATATACTGCCATTATCCATACCGGAGCAGGCGATATGACCGTGGCATTGAATGCGCAAACAACCCCTATAACCGTGAATAATTTCGTAACCTTGGCACGAAAAGGATTTTATAACAAGACTATATTCCATAGGGTTATTAAAGGCTTTATGATTCAAGGGGGCGATCCCCAAGGTGATGGTACTGGCGGCCCAGGGTATACTATCGAAGATGAGCTGTTTGAGGGTGAATACACACGAGGCACCATTGCGATGGCCAGAACAATGGCGCCGAATTCTGCGGGAAGCCAGTTTTTTATTGTGCATCAAGATAATATGACGCTGCCCAAAGATTACGTTATTTTTGGCAAGCTGACCGCAGGACTTGAAACGCTTGACGCTATTGCCAACACCCCAACCACCATGAACGCACAGGGAACTGAAGAATCAACTCCGGTTGAGCCGGTGACCATCACCAGTATTGACATACTTGAAGAGTAAATGGGCATAGCTCCTATTATAGGATCATCATTCAGCCAACACCACCTTAACTATAAAGGTATTTCCCCGCGTGAGGCGCTCGAAGCCTATTCGCAACTAGGACTTAGTTGGATACGGTTAGGATGCTACTGGAGTGAAACGGAAACCACTCAGGGAACCTATCAGTTTGACGAGCTTGATGGACTCGTGGCACAGTGTAAAAATAAGGGCATTAACATAGTGATGACGGTTGGTATGAAGGCGCCTCGTTGGCCCGAATTTTATATTCCCCATTGGCTGAACAAAACACCGAACGATGATGCCATTGAACCATCTCTATTCTCATTTATCAGCAAAACAATTGCGCATTTTAAGAAACAGAAACACATTCGTTATTGGCAGGTTGAGAATGAGCCGCTTGACCCCAGTGGCCCTCACCATTGGGTAATTCCATTTGATACCCTCACCAAAGAAGTTGCTTTAGTGCGTAAACTCGACCCTGACAGGAAGATTATTATCAATTGTTGGGGCAATGCATTGATAAGTCGCCATTATTATCCCCAAATATTGGGTATTGCCGACGTGGTTGGGGTAGATCTGTACCCGCGCGTACCGGGACCGTTGGGGTATCATGGCCCATCAGATAGCAATGGGCGGTTGAGACAGGCTATTTCGAGTATGAAGGCTGCCGGCAAGCAGGTATGGATAAGTGAACTCCAGGCAGAACCGTGGGGACTGCGCACCAGTTGTTTGCCTCAGCATATTACAGAGAATACCCAGTGGGCAATGCAACTTAAGTCAGATGCTCTGTGGTATTGGGGGTATGAGTATTGGTATCAAAGGAAACTGATGGGAGACGAGTCATATTGGAATGCAATACACAATATGTGTTATGCTTCACTTTAAGACATGAAACCCATTGTATTGATTTTAATTATCATTGTTTCCGTAGGCGTACTGTGGGCGATATGGGACGCACTTCCCGACAAAACACTATCTTTGCCAGAGGGCACCAACACCTTGATTATAGGATATACCAAACGTGATTTAGCTCGCGAGTTAGGGGTGAGCGCCGATAATATTCAACTAGTTCAGAGCTCTCAACGAGAATGGCCTGATGGCTGTTTGGGTGTAGAAAAGGAAGGGCAAGTCTGTACTCAGGTGATTACTCCCGGCTATCAAATTATTCTTGAGGCGGATGGAACAGAATACACCTACCGAACGAACATGAATGGTACTGTGATTATTCCGATACGTTAGGCAGTCGCAAACAGGGTTCCTACCAAAAAGGCAGCTACTGCCGCGATGCTTCCCACCACCACCACTTCAGCGATTGACCGCAAAGCGTTTTTACCGGTCACCTTCCAGCGAACGATGCCCAGTAGTATGAGTGCTGATAATGTTGCGAGGGTAGAGGAAACAAAAAGCATTTGAGTCGAGTAGTAGTCAAGAAAAAAGGGAATGAGAGGAATGTAGCCAAAGGCGATGAATGAGCAAAATGTGACTGCACTTGAAATGATAGGATGTTTGTCACCCTGGCGTGTATCGTTGGTGGTTTCACGCTCAGTCCGTATGGATAGGAAATTTCCCAGTGACATAGACAGTCCATCCGCAAATAGGTTTGCAAGGCCAAAGAGCAATACCGGCATGATAGAAATACCCGCCTTATCAACCACATTAATGTGTGCTCCGGTAAAGCCGGCAACAATCGCAAATGTAGTGATAATGCCGTCGTTACCCCCATACATAATTTCCCGTACGTATCGCGTGAGGTATTTCATGGTATATACTATACCTCATGATTACGATTGATGACTTCTCAAAGCTGGACATACGTATCGGCACCATTAAGACTTGTGAGAAAGTAGAGGGGGCCGATAAGCTGCTAAAGCTCATAGTAGATATTGGTAATGGGGAAGAACGACAAATACTGACGGGTATTGCTGAGTATTTCCCTGATATAGCGGCATTGGTCGGTAAACAGATTCCGGTACTCATAAACCTTCAACCACGCCTGTTGCGCGGTTTGGAGAGTCAAGGCATGATGTTAGCGGCTATTTCCGACACAGTACCCATCTTATTGCATCCCGCACAGCCCGTGGCTAACGGTAGTACCATCCGCTAGGATAGTGATCTAGAGTAGGTTATAGCGCAGAATCGCATAGACGGCATATATACCATCTAAAAACGAAACTTTTTTTCCTTCATGATAGGTTCTTCCGGAATACGATATACCCACTTCAAAAAGCTTGAGGTTGGGGATTCTGCTGATGCGTGCCGTAATCTCTGGTTCAAATCCAAATCGGGTACTTTCCAGCGAACCAGCGAGAGTACGTATCAGCTTGCCATCAAAAGCCTTAGACCCTGTTTCCATATCGGTCAGATTGAGATTGGTGTAGAGATTGGATAAGAATGTCAGAAATTGGTTTGCGAGGTAATGCCCAAAATACAAAATGCGATGGGGACGGTTGCCGATAAATCGCGAACCATAGACCACATTGGCTCCGTATCGCAAGAACGGCTCGAGAATCGTAGGGTAGTCGTCAGTACTATATTCAAGATCTGCGTCCTGCACGATAACAATATCCCCAGAGCTGTGCAAAAAACCTTTTTTCAGACTGGCTCCTTTTCCTTGGTTTTGGGTATGGGTAATAACGGTAAGAGCAGCGCGGGGGTATTTTTTGATAAAAAATTTAATTTTTTTTGCGGTGTTATCAGTTGAACCATCGTTAATGACAATGATTTCCTTTGATAGCTTTCCGGTTTTTGCCTTAACCACTTTTTCCAAAACCGTCGTAATGAACGATTCTTCATTGAATACGGGAATAATAATAGATACGCGCCTCATTGTGGTGGAAGTATACCTCGCGCATGATAAAATATCTTCGATATGCATGTGGTGGTTGCCTCAACAAATCCGGTTAAAATTACTGCTGTTCAGCGGTCATTTTCACAAGTGTTTTCACGTGATAAAGTAATAACAAAAGGCGTGAGTGTTGCTTCAGGGGTATCAGAGCAGCCCCGCAGTAATACTGAAACGTTGCGTGGTGCGCGCAATCGGGCGCGAGCAGCTCAAAAATTATTTCCTTCTGCTGATTATTGGGTTGGACTAGAGGGAGGTGTATATGAAGATAAAGAGGGTATGGGTGAAGTGGCTTGGATGTATATTATGTCCCAGGACGGAAGGATCGGCAAAGGAAGAACGGGCACCTTTTTCGTGCCGCCAGCTGCCGTTGATTTGATTTATCAGGGTCATGAGTTGGGTACGGTTGGCGACATCCTTTTTGGCACCAGTAACGGCAAACAAAAAGACGGTTTCGTCGGCGCACTCACCAAAAACTTAATTACCCGAGTGGTGTTGTATGAACATGCACTGCTGCTGGCACTTATTCCCTTTATGCAACCGCATCTGTACCAAGCACCTGTTGCAAAGCAGCGTAAGCTTGACTCGCGTTCGAAGCGTGGGTAAGGTAGCTACCTACCCCCACCCCTGAAGGAAGGCATGATTGTTGCATAATGATTGCAATTGATTGGGGATTAATACCCCCATCAAGAATTATTTCCCCCGTATATCCTCCCTCTCGAAGTGTTTTGATGTACGTCAGTTGTGAGGGTATGAACGGGTTGCCTTGCTTGCCAGGCTCCACGGTCATAATTTGGACTAATGAGGTGTGTTGCGCCGTTTGGGTATCGATAGGGTCTCCGGGACTAAACACTACTCCTTGAGTAAGAGTCGTAGTTACGGATTGACGGGCTGCATAGTGTGACAGCACGCTATTGACATGGATGTGGGCTGCGGCTTCTTCAAGTAGCGCTATCCCGGTTGTCCAAAAGCGGACCATAAGATGAAAGTCAAAGAGGGTATGGGGGAACTGAGATGAGTGAGTAATGAGATACTGTACGATTGTTGCCAACGGTAGGGTTTTTCCGTCTACCAAATCTCCATCAGCTACATCGATCTGAATTCGGTTGGTAAGCGGCATAAGAAGCGCATATTGGTTCATGAGTTCTTGCTCGGTAGTAGCCAGTATGGTGGGGATAATGGCAATACTCATCGATGGCTTAGTTTTTTAATTCTCCTGCGTTGGCGCTCAGCCCCTTCAAACGGTGTAGTGAGAAACGCATCTACCAGCAGGTATGCAGTATGCGTATGAGTATGGTCTGCAGCTATTGCCAAAGCATTAATATCATCATCGGCTCGTCCGGATGCCACTTGTCGTTCATTAATACCCAACCCACAGCGGACATGAGGATATCGATTGAGCGCAATGTCTATGCCAATACCTGATCCACACAACGCAATTCCCATAACATCAGAATCGTTCAGTCGTTGTGCGAGCTCGTGGGCGCGATCAGGATAATCATCATCATGGTTAATCATCGTAGGTCCCAGGATCTCAACCGTATGGCGATGCTGCTTCAGATAGAGGGCAATTTCCTGCATAAGCGCAAAACCTCGATGATCCGCTGTGAGCAGTACGTGCATACTACTAACTATAGCGTACCCTCATGCGTGATACAATAAAGCCGTGAACAAAACGCGTATTTTGGTTGCTGACGCCTGGCCGTATGTAAACGGCAAACTGCACATTGGCCATCTTGCGGGACATGTACTGCCCGCGGATATATTTGCACGCTTTAATCGTTTTATCGGCAATGAAGTGTTATTCGTATCAGGATCAGATTGTTATGGCACTCCCATTACGGTTGAGGCAGACAAGCGCGGTACCACGCCACAGGCGATTGTCGATGAGTATCACCCCGCCATTGTTGAGTTGTACCAGACCTATGGCATTTCATATGACCTGTATACAAAAACCGCAACCCTCAACCACACGAAGGTCGTGCAGGATATGTTTGTTGCCTTGTGCGAACACGGATACATCAGTATTGGCAGCTCTCAGCAATATTACGACGGATCACAGAAGCGGTTTCTTCCTGATCGATACGTAGAGGGTGTCTGTGTACATTGTGGTTTTGTGGGAGCACGCTCAGATCAATGCGATAACTGCGGAAGGGTACTAAGCCCGGGAGAGCTCAAAAACCCCGTGAGCAAATTAACGAATAAGCCGGTTGAGCTGCGCGAAACAGAACATTACTTTTTGGATTTGCCCAAGTTGTCTCCTATGCTTGAGGCATTTGTAGAAAAACGTGAAAAAAATTGGAGACCATGGGTTCGTGAAGAGACGCGCGGATGGCTGAAACGGGGTCTTGAGCCTCGCGCTATTACCCGCGATTTGGAGTGGGGCATACCGATTCCCGTTGAGCGCCTACCACAGGAGTTGCGCATTGAGGGAGTTGATCGGAAACGTATTTATGTGTGGTTTGATGCGGTAATCGGATATTTGTCCGCTTCCATTGAATGGGGAGAGAAGAATGATGCTTGGAAACCATTTTGGTACCCTAACGACGACATACCGACAAAGCACTATTACTTTATGGGGAAAGATAATCTCGTGTTTCATACCCTATTTTGGCCAGCACAGCTGTACGGGTATGATGAGCATATTCATTTGCCCGATGAGTATCCTATTAATCAGTATTTAAATCTGGGCGGGCATAAGTTTTCAAAAAGCCGGGGGGTCATTGTTGACTCCCGTGACATTGCGCAACAGTATGGTGTTGATCCGGTGCGTTTTTACATCACCAGCATTTTGCCCGAGCAAGCTGACGCTAATTTTACGTGGGAGGATTTTCACCGGTTCTATAACGATATTATGATTGGAACCTTTGGCAATTTCTTGAATCGGGTACTTACGTTGGCACAAGATATGACGTGGACGCAGAAACCGGTGATTGATACGTCAATTCAACAGGGAATTACAGAACTTATTACTGCGCGACAACACCTGTCCGCCTGTGAATTCAAGGCGTATGTCGCCCGGTTACTGGCAGCAGCAGCAATCGGAAACAAGTATATCGATACCCAAAAACCATGGAAGCTAGATAGGAAGAGCGTAGAATACCAAAGTGTCATAGGGAATGCTCTGTGTTTAGTTGTTGGTATAGCCATTGCTGTGGTGCCGCTCATTCCCGAAACCGCCACAAAGCTGCAGCAGATGCTGGGCGTTTCAATTGCGCAATGGGAAGAAGATCTGACGTCACAAATTGCAGGTATCGTAACTCAAGCACATGTAGAGGGTGTTGCTCCTTTGTTTAAAAAACTTGAATTGCAGTAGTAGTTACTGCACTTCGTAAAAGAACTCCCAGGGAATGAGAGTCAAATGATGGGGAAGGCGTTGGCTTTTATGTGCTTGTGCTGCTTTGAATTTACCGGCTATGTGATTGCCAATCCAGATGTGTCGGTTTGGTTTGGTGCGGCGGGATATGAACGATGGGTCATGCGCCATATGAGTAGGGAGTTTTAATACCCTAAACATCGTTGGATGCCAAGTGGCATACCATAAATGGGTATGGGGATGATGTTTTTGTATTATGCGTGTCGTAATCTCCGAAAGAGCAACATGATCAGGGTGTCCGTATAATCCAGAGAGGTCATAGGTAATCACCAGGTG
>JANLHK010000042.1 GCA_024653645.1 Candidatus Roizmanbacteria bacterium
GGGCATGGTCCACAAGGTCAATTATGGGATTTTCCCCAGTCTTTCCCTCAATTGATTGAGGAATGTACAAAAGTACTGGTTCCCCACCCATTATTTATCCTGATCAATGCCTATGCCGTATCAGCCTCAGGTCTTATGCTCAACAATGTATTAGAGGAATTAGTCGAGGGTCAGAAAGGTACCCTTGAGGCCGGTGAGTTAGCTCTGCATGAATCGTCCACGAACCGGTTACTTTCTACCGGCATCTATGGTCGCTGGTCACGATTGTGACAGCACCTTCTTATATATTGAGTACACTTTTTGAGCAGCTTGCTTCGCATCAAAAACGTTCACTGCTCTATTCCTTGCCTTTTTTGTATACGAGGTGAGCACAGAGGTATGGTTCATATACTGTTCAATGGCACGACATAAGGCGCTGATACTCCCGGGCTTAACTAATAATCCAGCAGCACCGAGCACTTCCGGAATCGATCCGGTATTACTGGCGATAATCGGCAACCCGCTTGCCATAGCCTCAGGCAACACCATACCAAACTGCTCCTTCCAAGTAGCAGTTTCCAACGAAGGAACAATGCAGCAATCAGCTGCTTGATAGACAGCGGGCAAATGGTCATATGAGCTGCTGATAACGGTAGCTCCCAATGCTCTTAGTTTGTGCTCTTCCCGCCCCCGTCCGCACAATCGAAGCTGCACATGAGGATATTTTTTACGAAGCTTGGTGTAGGCCTGGAATAGTATCCAGATACCTTTCTCAGGCACGAGTCTCCCGACATACAGAAGATCAAAAGTGGGCTTATGCGTTGACTGCGTGCGGGGTTTAAATCTATTCACATCAACCCCCGGATATATGACGGTTATTTTTTTTCTATCGCAGCCTTCTTTGAGAAGGGCTTCCTGCGCATCATGTGAAACCGCTAAAAACCAATCAACTTCCTGTAGCGCCTGTTGTTTACGATCTTTTCTTCCTCTTATTCCTTCATTGGCAAACGGAATGTTTTCCCATACGGTTGCCACCACTTTTTTGACATATCCTTTTCGTTTTGCCTGCAAACACTGCCAGGTAAACCCGTAATAAGTGTCAGCCGTATGAGCTATATCAAATCCTTTTAGACTTTGTTCTAATCCCCCTAAATAGTGGGCATCAACAAATATTCGGTTTATGATACCCAGGACATACCGGTTTGAAAAAGTAACATCGGCCGGAGACCATAAGTTTTTTGCTATGAATGGGTAGTGAGCATGCATGCTCGTACGTGAACCAAATGCCGTAATATGAACAGTGCGCGGCATTGAATAGTAACTCTGAGCCTCGTACTGATTAAGATGTTTACCGCGAACAATTGCTACACGCATCATGTCTCAAATAGTGTGGCAGTTGCAGCCTCAGGTCCTTTCATTTTTATACTAGCCATAAATTGATTAACCTCTTCCATAGAAGGAAAGCGGTCAATCGTCATATCGACCATTTTTTTTTGAATTTGGCTCCTGGAATATGGGGTTTCGCTTTGCTCCAGCCTGCCTTCATCAAACGCTTTAGTAAGCAGAAAACACATACCTCTATACCAATCAAACGGTTCTATTTCCATTTCTAAATTAAACATTAACTTTCTTACTAATATATCAAACGGGCCATAATAATTAATTGCTTCTCCGGGCTCGGTATCAAACTTTGAATTAACCCCAAAACCATCTTTTACTAATTGATGCCGAATGGGCGTATGGTTTGAACCAAAATATCCCACTATCAACGATGCGTCAGTGCTGGGTGTGGCTACTATATCTTTAATAACTTGTGCTATGGTCTTATTTCTTACGGCTGATTCTTGAACCAGAAATTGAATACTTTGCTTAAAGTGAGGAAGAGCCTCCGTCGCACACCCTTGACCTAGCAGCTGCAGTGTCATGTCAAGTTCGCTTTCAAAACCATCGTAACCATGAGCATTATCAAGTTCTTCTGCTGATGTTGGCTCAACTATTAACCGTACCCTTCCTGGTTTACTGTTCCATAGAGTCCTTAAACCATTCAGTTGTGCTTCCTCAAACGGTCTAAATTTATACCGCCTTAAAAAAAACTCAAGCTCTTTTCTGTAATATGGCGGTCTTCCCTGTCTACAGATAAACGCAGCCTCCCCAAAAGCTATTTTGGGATCAAATACGTGCGCTGTCGTTTGAGCTATTCTTTTTGAAAGGAAATCGGGAAATAATGCCTGTTCCATAATATAGTAGAGATTACCTTCTGAATGGTTAAATTGATCACCGACCTCATTTAAAAAACGAGTGGCATAGGCGACATCCTTATCCGAATGTCTTCCAAATCTTAAGTGGATTGGTACCTGCTGGGAAATGAGTTCTTTGTTATCAACCATGTCTTATTATATCAAGATTATAGGATACACCGTATCAATGACTACTCACATTGAGTATATAGTATACTGCTCAATGTGGACCTCAAAGAATTAAAGATAAACAAACTACCCACACCTCCGCGGTCATTTATACAGATGATCGGTCCCAGCCTTATATTAGTGGGGTTGGGGTTGGGAACCGGTGAGCTTATTCTATGGCCCTATCTTACCTCAAACTGGGGATTGGGCATTATATGGGGCGCATTACTGGGTATTTCCATGCAATTTTTTCTCAATATGGAAATAGAGCGGTATACCCTGGCGAATGGCGAAAGCGTCTTTGTTGGCTTTGCTCGATTTGCAAAAAAGCTTCCCTACTGGTTTGCTGCCTCAAGCATCATAGCCTGGTCATGGCCCGCTTTTTCTGCTGCCTCAGCAGCAGCTCTTAAGCCTTTTCATCTGTTTGGCGCTACTGATACCTCAGTCATTGCCATTATCATGATGTTTCTGGTCGGGGTTATCCTTACCCTTGGTCCGGTATTGTATAAAACGGTGGAGACATTTCAGCGCATTCTTATTTCAATCGGCATACCGATTGTTATATTTGTCGCTTTTCGAGTAGTACATCTAGAGCATGTCATGGCGCTTCTGAAAGGACTGGTGGGAATAGGAAACGGATACTTCTTTTTTCCTTCTAGTGCCGCATTTCCTTTTATGAGCTTCCTGGCAGCACTGACCTATTCAGGCGCTGGCGG
>JANLHK010000050.1 GCA_024653645.1 Candidatus Roizmanbacteria bacterium
CGGCCATTTCTCTTCCTCCTGACAGCGCTCCTCCACAGGAGTAATCGGATACTAAAAGAGCGCCTAATGATATAATGTAAGCTATGTTTCGCCAATCTACCTTTACCGAGGATCTAGTTGCTTTTTTAGTGTTTTGTAAGCACTACGGTATTCACAAGGCAATGCTGGTAAGCGAACAGTTTGAAAAAATTAAAAACATCATTGTCGTGTTTTTGATGGTAAAACGCGGTAAGTACCAGCAGTCATTCCTCAACACATCCCTATTCCTATTAGTATTCGCTATTTGGGTAGCGGGACCCATTATTGCCGAGCAAAACCCTCTCGTGGGTAATAATATCGGCCAAAGTGCTTCATCGGGTCTGGCAGTTATATCGACCTCAAGTCTGGCAAATGCTGACAGTACTGCCACCTTTATATCCACCAAACCCCGCGATACCGTCATTACGTATACCATTAAAAGCGGTGATACGCTTGCATCCCTTGCACGACGGTTTGATGTGAGCGTGGACACCATTAAATGGGCAAATGATATTGAAGACGATACCATTACTGCAGGCGATGACCTGAAAATACCTCCGGTGAGCGGTATTGTGCATAAGGTCAAAAGCGGCGATACCATCTATTCCATCGCAAAAAAATACAAAACTGATGCGCAGAAAATAGTAAACTTCCCGTTCAATGATTTTTCTGACCCCGATACCTTTGCTATTATTCCCGGACAAACCCTGATCGTACCCGGCGGTATACCTCCTGAGGAACAACTGCAGTACGCTCCTGCGCAGCTTGCCCCTCAGTTTTTTGCCGGTCAAAAAGGTTCAGGCAACTTTATCTGGCCCACCACCGGTCTTATAACCCAATACCCTGTCTGGTACCATATGGCGCTTGATATCGCCAACGCCTCTTCTCCACCCGTGCTTGCTGCTGACTCAGGGACCGTCAGCTATGCCGGCTGTATTGGAAGCGGCTATGGATGCCACATTATCGTTGACCACGCCAATGGATATCAAAGCCTATACGGCCACTTATCCAGTATCGGAGTAGCCGTCGGGCAAGGGGTGGGACAAGGACAAACCATCGGCACTATGGGCTCAACCGGCCGATCAACCGGCACCCATCTTCACTTTGAGATACGATCAGGAGGGTCACTGCTTAACCCACTCTCATTCCTGCAATAATCCGGGATATGGCAGCCACATAGGCAGCTTTTGCAATTGAGATCGTATGAGTCGTATGCACGTCCCAGAGCTGACCAAAAGCTATGTGTAGGGTTTCTTTCAGACGCATATTTACCTCATCCAAGCTCCAGTAGTATCCCTGCAACCCCTGTGCCCATTCAAAGTATGAGACTACCACGCCGCCAGCATTCGATAGTATTCCCGGAACCACCACGATGCCGTTCTTTTCTAAAATCGGATAGGCATCATCAGTTATGGCTCCATTGGCCAGTTCAATAATGTATTTTGCCTTAATACGTCCGGCATTTTGTTTGGTAATCACGTTTTCCAGTGCGGCAGGCACCAGTACATCAACCGGCAGCTCCAAAAGGGCCGTATTATCAACCGGCTTACCTAAACGAACGTCACAGACCGATCCTTTGCAGTAACATCCTGAAACGCTTCCCTTTTCCCGTTTACACTGCATGGTTGAGGCAACACTCAGTCCTTTCGGCACTGATACACCTCCTTTAGAATCAGATACTGCTACTAACGTATATCCTGCTGCTTCAGCCAATCGGGCAAAATGGTAACCGACATTGCCAAAACCCTGAACCGCAACGGTGATACTCTGAGGCGTTCTTTTCTTTTCCAGTTTGTGAAAAAGTTCCTGCATAATGATTAATCCGCCTCTCCCGGTTGCTTCCTCTCGCCCCAGACTACCTCCCCGCTCAACCGGCTTACCGGTCACAATAGAGGGACTGGCGTGTCCCACGATACCCTCATATTCCTCACGCATCCACGCCATAATAAGGCCATTGGTATTTACGTCAGGAGCCGGAATATCAACCCGTTCGCCAATTGAAGGCGCAATGGCGCGAATATAGGCGCGTGATAACCGTTCAAGCTCTGCCCTGCTTAAACTTTTGGGGTTAATGCGTACACCTCCCTTGCCTCCGCCAAAAGGGATACCGGCAATAGCGCATTTGAGTGACATCAGCAGCGACAACGCCATAACCTCTTCCCGGGTGACATCAGGGTGAAATCGAATGCCGCCCTTGTACGGGCCCAGTAGGCTACTGTGCTGACTTCTGTAGCCCTGTACGACCTGTTCACTGCCGTCATCCATACGAAGACGGATACTGACCTCGATAATGCGCTCAGGATTCACTAATCGTGCGACTTCCGTGGGGGTCAGTTGCAGTATGTCTGCGGCTTCCTCTACTAAACCCCGAACAGCCGTTAATATGTCGTGTGCCATATAATCACGCTTGCGCGTCTGATAAATACCGTTGAGCTTCTAATTCTGCGGCAACCCCCATACCGATGGCCGTTGTTGCCTGGCGGTACACGTGATCAATACAGTCTCCTGCAGCAAAAATTCCGGGCACGCTGGTTGCATATTGATAGGTAAAATTAAACTGATCATCAGGTAGCTCTTCTATTTTGCCTTCAAGCGCAATACGGCCACTGGTATAAATATATCCTTTCTTATCAAGCAGAACCCCTGATCCTTGTAAAAAGGTGGTTGATGGCTTGTGTCCGATCGCCACAAACAATCCGTCAAGGGGAAGTTCTTTACGGGTACTTAAGATAACGCCCGTTAATTTCTTATCGCCTTGTACCTCTATAATGGATGTGTTCAGGATGATTTCTATATTTTCAGCGGTCAATACCCGCTCCTGCATAATGCGTGAAGCCCGAAACGTATCGCGCCGGTGAATAAGGATGACCTTCTTGACTATTTTTGAGAGCGTCAGCGCCTCTTCCATGGCGGTATCACCTCCACCGACCACGCCAACGGTCTTACCACGGAAAAAAAATCCATCACAGGTAGCGCAAGCGCTCACACCTTTACCCATATACTCATTCTCTCCCGGTACATTGAGCCATTGTGCATCAGCGCCGGTTGCAATGATCACTGCACGCGCAGTTATTGACGATCCATTTTCCAGTGCGATGGTATGCGGTTTGTTTTCATGAACCGTAATATTCGATACGCTCGTTGCCAGCATTTCAGTTCCAAAACGCTTCGCCTGCTCACTAAAACTGGTGACCAATTCCGGCCCCAAAATACCTTTGGGAAAACCGGGATAATTCTCAACGTCAGTGGTGCGCATGAGTTGTCCACCGGGAGGAACGCCTTCTATCAGCACCGGCTTCAAACCAGCACGGGACGCGTAAATGGCAGCGGCCAGTCCTGCTGGACCCGAACCAATAATGGCCAGTGGTGTGTTCATAATCGGCTTACTTCAGTTAATATTTGATTGACCGTCTGTGAATCTCCCGGCGCCACTTTACACAGCTCGCCCTTGGCAAGCTCAAGTCCGAGGTTGTTGATAGCTGCCTTAATGGCATTAATCTGCAAAAGGATATCTTTGCATTCCCGCCCCTGGATAATCATGTTGTCAATACCCTTCAATTGACCGGAGATACGGTTGATGCGCTGATGAATATGTACCTGTTTAGACATACCCCTATAGGGTATATAAAAACAACATAATTGTCAAGGGTTACCCGTTTTTCAGCTCATTGAGGATGTCCTTGTTGCTCTTGGTTTTCTTCAGCTTATCGATGAGCGACATCAAACGCTCTTCGTCTTGTAGCAACAATAACATATGGTGTAAGGTGCTTACTTTTGCAAACGTATCCTTGGACAGAAGCTGCTCATCATGGCGCGTTCCTGACCGTTCAATATTAATGGCAGGGAAAATACGACGGTCGGCTAATTTTCGGTCAAGATGCAGTTCCATATTACCGGTACCCTTAAACTCCTCATAGATAAGGTCATCCATGCGTGAACCGGTATCAACCAGAGCGGTTCCGATAATCGTGAGACTACCACCTTCTTCACAATTGCGGGCGGCACCAAGAAATTTCTTTGCCGGATATAACGCTGCCGGGTCAAATCCTCCTGACAGAGTTTTACCTGATGGGCCAACGCACAAATTGTATGCACGAGCCAAACGCGTAATTGAGTCAAGAATGATAACCACGTCCTGACCCATTTCGACTAATCGCTTAGCACGCTCAAGTCCCAGTTCCGCAACTTTGGTTTGGTGCTCAGGAGATTCATCAAAATTAGAGGCAACCACCTCACCCTTAATGGACCGTTTCATATCAGTGACTTCCTCAGGTCGTTCTCCAATGAGTGCAGCAATAATGTGCACTTTCGGATGATTGGCAGATATGCCAGCTGCTATCTCTTTCAGGATAGTGGTTTTACCAGCTTTGGGGGGCGAGACAACCAGTCCTCGCTGACCAAAACCAATGGGTGCAAATAAATCTATAATACGCGTTGACAGTATCTGTGGATCATATTCCATGACGATTTGTCGGTCAGGATAAATAGCCGTTAATGTCTCGTATTTTTTGCGCTCAATCGTGTCTCCTTTGAGGTTTTGATCATTAATCTTGGTTATTTTTAACAGCCCATGAAATCGTTCATTCTGCTTGGGGGGACGAGCTAAACCTTGTACTAGATCTCCCTGGCGCAGCTGAAATTTACGAATTTGAGACATCGAAACATAAATGTCATTATTCGATGGGGCGAACTCAGGACGCAAAAACCCATAGCTGGGGTTTACCATATCCAGAAAGCCCTGAACCTCAAACGCCTGTTTGAGATCATCCTGAATGCGGTCCTCAAAATTGTGCATAACGGGCCGTGATGACGCTGAAGGTTGCTCCTGTGGCATGGGTGTTACCAACGTCTCCTCGGGCTGTGGCACCTCGCGATTCTCTGGCTGCGGAATAATATTCTTCGGCTCTCGACCTCCTTCAAGCAATTCGGAAACGTCTAACACATCCTCATTATGAGCATTGTCACTCGTTTTTTGTACCATGTGTGATGAATAGTTAAGAACTAGTATTGTGAAATAATCCGGTGGAAAGTATAAAACAAGCTACCGTAAAGCAGCTTAACATTGAAATTTTCCCACGAGGGGAAAATGGGAAGAGGCGCTCCGATTACTCGTGATGACAACCTCTCATATTCTCCTTAAGTCTCCTTAAGGATGTTACCCTTGTAAAAGCTTGTGTAGGAAAATCTCTTCAATGTTTTGCCTACCCTACAGTAGCATGTATAGTCTAAGACATGGTATCATCGTTGTCAATGTCATTCGCACGGGAACTACGCAAAGGCTCAGCTGCCCCCGAGCAGCACCAAACAGAAGAAATACGTATAGTATTGGTGCTCGATGATGTCTATGATACCTTTAACGTGGGTGGTATGTACCGTGTCGGCGATGCGGTGGGGGTAAGTCATATCTATCACGGTGGCGGTACTCCTATGCCTCCTGACCCTAAAATTGCACGCTCATCAGTGGGCCTCTATCAATATATTCCCTACTCCCATGTAGACAGCACGGTTGCACTTGTCGAAAAACTGAAACACGAAGGGTACCATATCGTCAGCCTTGAGCAGGCGGAAGGGGCAGTGCCCTACAACCACTATACCTACCCATTAAAAACAGCACTGGTGGTCGGCAATGAAACATTCGGCGTAAAAAAAGAGGTGATGGACGCTTCAGACGGCATTGTTGAGCTGCCCATGTACGGCATTAACAAGTCCGTTAATGTAGTGGTTGCTACGGGGATTGTGTTGTATCAGATCCGCCAGTCCCTGACCCGCTAGGCGCACCTGAGTCACCCTTTTCCGGTTCTTCTTTTTTCTCTTCAGGGTTGTTGATGTCAAGCTCCATCGCCTGGGTCTGCGTTTTTCCAACGGTTGCTGCGGGTTTTGTGTCTACAAATACCTCAGCTTCCTGCATAGTCGCCTGTAATCGCTGCTTCACAGCTGATTCACGGGTAATAATCGAGAGCACCTCCTTGGCTGCTGCTCGTTTTGCTTTCAGGTAGACCGCAATGTCCGAAATGGACATGTCTGCCAGTACAAAGAACGGAATACTGTCCGCAACCTCTTTCAATCCCTCAGTACGCACTTCCTCGTTATCAGAGATAATCTTATTCAGGATGTTTTCAATGGTAACGCTGTCATGATTTACCCAGTCCTCACGGGTCTTTATGGTTTCGCTGATGGGCACCTCGCCATGGAGATAGTGATTCATCCACAGCTGTTTAATCTCCTCATACTCATCCAGTGACAGGGTATCTTTCTCATTGATCAGCTCATCAACCTCAATCTCTTCCTTTTTAACCTCCTGTTTGGGTGTGGGAGGAGCGGCTTTCTTCACCGCCTCCATGACCTGTTTCTGAGCAGGCGTGACCACTACCGTTCCATCTGCGACTTGCTGTATTACTGCCTGTACCGTAACTGCAGGCACGTTGGTGGCCTGAGCTACCTTCTCGGACAATTGAACCGCCGGAGTAGTGGCAGCGAGCTTTTCAATACTGGTGACCACCTTTTCCACGACTTCTTTCGCCAGTGCGGGAGCCTTCGCAACAGTGCCCAGTGCCTTATCGATGGTCTCGATGGTCTTAGTGACCGAGTTCACATCAGAGTGACTTTCCGTTGCTATTTGCGTTAAGGCACTCGACTCCTTGCTCTTATGGACCGCTTCACGGATAATATCACGTACGACTTCTTTGCTCGTTTGTGATTTCTCACTCAATTTTTCAATAATTTCCTTCTGAGTATTCGTAGCAATCAACGTAGGCAACGATATCACTACATCGCGCACTGACTGCTCAGTAGTTTTGACCGACTGGGCAATGGAGGTCAGCTGCTGGGTATTTTTTACCAATAGCTGGGTCCATGTCTGCATGACGCGCTCAATATCAGTCCGCTCACGCATAACCGTATTGGTCAGTGTTACTATCAGGGGGGTAACGGCAGGACGGCTCTGGGCGAGGGTCTGAATGCGTTGTTGTACTTCGGTTCTGTTGGCGGTCGTTGCTTCCAAAATTCTGCTTGCCAGCTTGTCGCCACTGACCGCACGTTGTGACATTTCCGCCTTAAGATTCGTAAATGTTGCACGATCTGCCGGTCGCTCGGCACTCATCGGATTCTTCATGTGTTCTGATAATCGATGGAAGTATTCCCTTCTGTCTTGGCGCGTTTCCATTTGTGCCACCTCTCTGACATTAGACACACGCACTTCCAGTTTTTCCGCAATCTTCTCGGTTTGTACCTGTTTGATGTTTTCAAATTCCGACAAACGGGTGGTTACCTTATCTTCAATGCGAGACGCCACTTCACGGGCTATCTTTTGGGCGGTATCTTGTTGCAAACCGGTGGTACGCGTTTGGGTTGGTCCCGGCACCGGTGCCGAAGGCTGTGGTCCCAGTCCGCCATTATTCATCATATTAAGCAGGATGTTGCGCATCGCATAAATGCCGTCACAGCAATAGTCACGGAAAATACGCAGCAGCCACCACGGGAATACTATCACCGCCCATAACATCACGAGCGAGATCACGTACTCGGCAAACGTATCGACGTAATTTGACGAGTTGACAAACCCACCGGTCGCCTCACCCACCAACTCATGCCCCAATCCACCCGGCCGCTGGGACGGACCGCCATAGAGAATATTAATAGCCAGCGGATATACGATCGCTTTTGCCGCGTCAGCCGGAGCGCAGGCATTATCAGGATTAAATACCGATGGTTCACAGGCATCTTTTGCCCGTTGAAAGTCAAACAAGAATGGTATGCCGGAAGTCCAGATACGGGCCAGCGCCCCCAGGAAGAGTGCAAACAGGGGTCCATAAAATACCCACTGGAAAAATACGCCGATCCAAATCCAACCGGTATTACGAATGAAAATAAAGGGCATCAGGATAGCCAAAAACGGAGAAACAATCAGCAAGAACCAGAGAAGTATTTTGCGCAACACCAGCATAATACCCATGGCGAAGTAGGTAAATGAGGTGAAATCGATTAAGAAAAGCGACGTCCGTTCAGATTCAGCATAATGCATACCAATACGCTTGTATCCGGTAAAATTGCGGTACCCTTCTTCAGAATTGGCCCCCGGCACGAAAAAGATCTTAAACAACTGATCGGCACCCAGTGTTTTAATAAAGAAGTCCATCATCACGTCTGACAGCTGAATAATAGCCAGTACAATGAGATATGAGAAAGCCACATACAGAATGAGCAGCAAGGTCTTATACACAATCGGGACAATGTCCACGTTAAACGACACGTCTTTTCTCCGGGCGATGAGTACGGCCAGTCCCATAACCGCAACTACGATGACGATTAAGAATAACGTGGTGCCGGCAGACAACAGCCATACCTGGCGAAAAACCGGATGATTATCAATTGAGGGATTGTCAAGCACCCAATTAATGAACTGCCGTGCCCGTTCTGCACGCTTACCGACTACCGTCACCTCCTCATCCGCCACCCAACCGGTTTTCGTTATCCCCTTGTCAACCGCCTCTTTCACGTTCCAAATGGGAGCTGTTGGAGAAGGGTTCACGATAATAACTTCTTGAGGGGCTTGAGCAAACACCGGGGAACTGAGTGCGGCAGCAAAAAAATACCCCGCCAACAGCAACATAACCAGGAATTTCTTTGCCATATCTACACTGTAGTCTATTGCACGAAAATACTCAATAATAGCCGCCATGCGCACTCCTGATTGACTCCATAACAGCAACTAAATCCTGTTCGTCGATGATGAGGGTAAGCTCTGAATAGGTTGATACCAGTTCAATGATGTTAATACGCTTCAATGCTACGGGACGGATCAGGGAATAGAATACATTCGGCTGGTCAATATAGTCACCGCTGAAGCGTACGCTCACTGATACCAGTTTGGTCATCGTCTGCAGCGGAGGTATAGATAGCTGCTGTTTCAGCTGCCAGGCTCGTGTTTCGGTTGCAATAACCACGGTTTCACTGGTCCCGTGGGTAATCGTATAGAAATCCTTCATACCCGTGCCGCCTGCGGCTTTCCGTTCAAATTGCTCCAGTTCAAGAGTTAATGTCTGGCTGCGCTCATACACTAACTCAACCAAGGGGGATTGTACTGCCATAGCCTCTATATGGACCCGCACTTCATGGGTTTGCACCTCAACTTTACTGCGCATACGAAGCAGGGCCGCTACAATCGTTGCAACCTTAACTTCTTTTTGAGTCATCGTTTCAACTTCATGGCGGATATCCTTTGCATAGGCACTGGCATTTAAAATTCCCTGTGCCAAGGCCTGAGTAGCAACGTCTGAACGACTTAAGATGTCTTGCGTTGCCTGTGCAATAGTAATCATGTCTTAAATTCTACAAATTATTGCGATTTGTAACAACTATAGAAATATTGTACATATCAGCATACTCACGCTATACTCCTGATTCATGCACGAAATAATGATAAAAACAAGCAGTATGCTGTCTGAACCAGAACAACGGGAATATGCACAAACCATTGCTCTTTGGACAGCTGAGGCCGCGCATCGAGGTGAGCCAGTGCTCGCACAATCAGCAGAGCGCCTATGGGAGCAATTTATTAACCATAATTCTCTGGTAGCTTTTGCCTGTGGACAGCTTTCGGGTCATATAACCACCTACTTACTGGGTGAGCATAATGCAACTCACTGGTATGAGGTCGGCAGTCTTATTGTTCCACCAGAACAGCGTGGAATGGGATTGGGCAACGCCCTGAGTGAGGCTATGGCATACCAGCACCCTCAAGCCCACCTTATTGCAACATCGAAGTATCCTTATGCTATACGTGCCTTGTCGCGGGCGGGTTTTCAGGTTATAAATTATCAAACGGTACCCGATGTTATACGAGCACCCCTGTGTTATGATGCATCCTGCTATGTACCGACACAACCCCATACTTGTCGAGATGAGCACAATTGTGGCGGTTACTGTTTTGCCCTTGCCCGGCCGCCCATACAACCATGATTAATCAACAACGCCTCATTGATACGTTTATAACCATCGTGCAAATTGACAGCACCACCGGTTATGAAGATGACATGGCATCATATGTGGTAGCCTCTGCTCAAAAACTCGGCTACCATCCTGTCATTGATCGGGCAGAGAATGTCATCATCACGTGCCCCGGCATCGGTGAACCACTGCTCTTTACTGCCCATATGGATACCGTTGAACCAGGGCATGGCATTAAGCCACGGGTCCGTAAGGGAGTTATAACGAGCGACGGTACAACGATTCTGGGTGCTGATAACAAGGTGGCTGTTGCGGTACTGCTTGAGCTACTGGCCCTACGTTCAGGGCATAGTACCATGGGGCGGCCGCTTGAGCTTGTCTTTACCAGAGGCGAAGAATCGGGAAATATAGGGGCAACCCACCTGGACGCCTCACGTATTACCAGCAAGATCGGCTATTCATTTGATTCAGGCGAACCATTGGGAACTCTCTTTACTGGCTCCCCTTTCTACGACCGCTTTGACATAACCATCACCGGAAAAGGTGTCCATGCGTCTGTTCCTGAAGAAGGAAACAATGCGCTGCTTGCTGCCCTACCATTACTGCAGCACATTCGTGTCGGACATATAGACGAGCATACCATTGCCAATGTTGGCGTCATTCAGGGTGGATCAGTCCGCAACACGGTTCCCGAGGAAGTTCAGCTACAGGGAGAAGTACGCAGCTTTGTTGAATCACATATCAATACGGTCGGGAAAAAGCTCCAACGGGACGCTCGGCAGGTTGCAGCTAGTACCAAAACAAACATCAAAGTATCAATCGTGCGAGAAAATCCCGGTTATCTACTCAAAAATAATCATCCACTTATCATGAGGGCACTGCAGGTATTGCAAGCATTGCATATCCATCCCATACTAAAAAAGACGTACGCCTGTTTTGATGCTAATGTATTTCAACAGCATGGTATTACGGTACTGAATATCTCTGATGGCTCCCGGGATAACCATACCACGCGTGAATCAATACGAGTGCAGGATCTGTACGCATTGGCAAAAATTGCCTTGAGCCTCAGTGGACCTGACCGGATTTGAACCGGCAACCTTCTCTATGCCATAGAGACGCGCTACCGTTGCGCCACAGGCCCGTTGTCACATTTTTTCAACCGTCGGTATTCCTAACCAATACAGTCCGTTTCGCAATACCTGTGCTATGGCACTGGTAAGTGAAAGTCGAAACACCTCAGCTTCCTTCCCTTCTTTTGCCCCTATAATTCGGTGAACGGCGTAGAACGTATTATACGCCTGTGCCAGGGCATTTAGGTAGCTCGCTATGTATTGGGGTGAATATTCGCGTGCTGCCTGCACAACAACCCCGGGAAATCGCTCTAATAATGCAACCGCATTACGCTCTTCAGGATTCATTATATAGCTCGAATCACCATCCTTTTTAACTTTTTGATTGCTCAGTACGCTTTTTGCACGGGCGTACGTATATTGTAAATAAGGCCCTGCATCACCCTTGAACGAAAGACTTGCCTCCAAATCAAAGGCGAGATACTTGTACGGACTCATTTTGAGATACGAATATTTCACCGCACCCACGGCAATGGCATCAATATCCTCATCAGAAATCGATGACATACCATTCTCTTTCACGATTTGCGCAATGCGGGTATGTGCCGTTTCCAATATGGATTCAGCTGTGACCACCGAGCCTTTTCTAGACGACATCTTGCCGCTTTTTAAGCCGACAAATTCATACGCATTATGATACTGTTTGCCGGCCATATCAGGCCATAAGAGTTCCTCAACTTTAAAGGTGACAGCAAAAAAACTACGCTGCTCAACGGCTACATTATGGATACATTGGTCAAGCGTACCAAAGTCAGAAAACTCCATTTGAGCCAGACCCAATTCTTTGCCCTCATAGGTTAAAAATCCTTTACCGTTTAAAAATACGCGGGTGTCCAAATTATATGGAGAACCATCAAATATAACAGCGCCGTCTGACTTGGTTAATATTCCCTTTTCTAACGCCTGTTCAACGGCCTTGTGGGCCCTGTCAACTGTTTCGCTCTCCATATATTCACGGTCAAAGCGGGTATCCAGCCGCTGGTATACCTCATGAAATTTTTCCAAACTCCAGGAAATGCCCAACTGCCACAATTCATTCATGAGCGCATCGCTTTTCGTATAAATAGCAGCGTTCACTGCCATAATCTCCTCCTTTGCTTGTTCATCTTCCTCAAAAGCTGTTGCACCCTCAACATACCGTTCACCCAAATAGCGCACCCGTTCATCAATCGGCCTTCGGGACAGCTCACTTAATTCGGTTCCTTTTTCAAGGTCTTTGCGGAATGCCCAAATATTTTTGGCCACATGCATACCCACATCGCCCTGGTAATTCGTGCGTATCAGCTTTGCCCCCTGAGATTCCAATAACCGGACCAATGACTCGCCAATGCAAAAATTGCGCAAATGGCCAATATGCATGACCTTAAACGGATTAGGGTGGCCAAATTCAATCATGATGCGTTTTCCTTTAAGGTCTTCACCGGTGCCATACGCTTCTTTTGTATTGAGTATTGAGGGTATAACACTCATCAGGGTGGCATCGTCGAGTGTAATATTGACATAGCCGGGAGGTGCCACAGCCACCCGCTTAATGATATCTGACGGTGTTTTCTGCAGCTCGTCTGCTATTTCCTGAGCTATTAACAGGGGTGCTTTTTTCAGTGCCCGTGCCAGCTGCATGGCAATATTCGTCGCATAATCGCCATGCTCGGGCCGATCAGTCGGGATCAGCTGTACCGGTGACCCACGAGCAACATCAGGGCCATATACGGTTTCTACGGCACTGGCTACCAGCGTTTGTAATGGTTTCATAAGTAAGCCCAATTATATACAATCCTGCCAACAAGTTTCTCCAAACTATACAAGGTATCGACAGATATATGTTCATGCACGGTATGAGGCTCTTCTACGCCATCAGATAACACGACCGTTGTAATACCCATACTGTTTAATATATTCGCATCACTGACACTAAAGACAGTTTCATACCCAACAGCATACCCTTCTTCAATAAGGCTTTGTGATAGAAAAGGCATAAGCGAACTGGTGGCATGCACATACCCGGGACAATACCCATTGGTAGACACAAAAGCCTGGCATCCATAATGTTGAGCACTAACCTGAGCTCGTTTCTGTATGTTGTGCCGGTGCTGGTTAAAAAATGCCTTTGATAAGGAACGGAGCTCTCCGGTGCACAGAACGAGGTCTGGTATAGTGTTGTTACCGCTACCTCCCTGCACCCGACCGATATTCAGAAGCGTTTTGCCCCCATCAAGTCTGCCCAGTCGAATATGAGAGGCAAAATCAATAAAAGCCAACAGCGCATTGGCACCTTTCTCTGGTTCACTGGCATGGGCGGCCCTACCTTTAAATTGCACTGCAATATTGGTAATATACGGCGCACCGGTAACGATTCTTCCCAACGGCTTCGCATAATCAAAAATAACCGCCTTCGTACTCTGCAGCCAGTTTTTCTGTATATAGTCAACGCCTCCACCAGTTTCCTCTTTTACCGTAAACAATAACTCAACCTGCGGCAAGCGTTTGTATTTCTTTTTATATTGCCAGACACCAGTCAGTATGGCAGCGATAGCCGCTTTATTATCCGCACCCAGAATAGTGCTGCCATCGCTACTAATAATGCCATCGTTGACCAGCGGCGTAACACCCCGCCCGGGCTCAACGGTATCCATATGGGCACAGAGCAGCAACGGATGACTGGTTGCTGATCCCTGCAATCCATACACATTACCAACCGAATCAACCCTCGTTTCAAACCCTATATGCTGAAGATGCTTTATTATATACGTTCGCACCTGCCCCTCATGCCCCGAAGGACTGTCCAGCTTTACTAGCGCTAGTATATGTGTAAGGCTACTCATCGCTGATACAGTATCTTGGTAACCACCGGCCTAAGATCAAAAATTTCATCCGCGCATCGTCTTCCCTTGCCAAAAAGCTCTTTCCCCTGGCACAAACAAGTAGCGCATGGGGCAAATGCCTCAGGCTCAAGAGCATAAAATGCATCATGATCATAAGGAACCGCTCCCAGTTTCTTAAAAATAGGGGCAGAATTTTCATTGCCAAACGCTATATAATTTCTGTCAGGACCTATCTGACTAAACAGTGCTCCCATGATGGCCGTTCCATAGCCATGCTTTACGAGTTCAGGCTGCACCGCCCAAGCCCCAAACTCATTGTGACCATGGGGAAATTGAAAGCTGATGGCCGCCGTTGCAATCACTGCATTCTCCTGGCACAGCAGTCCCAAAAGGCCCTGGGCCGCAATTGATAATAACTTATCAAACGTCACTGAAAGCATCATGCCTTCCTGGGCGTATTGATTAATAAGATGTTGGGCGCTGGTAATCAGTGCCGTTTCATCAGGCGTAGGAAAGATTAATTGTTCTTTCATATCTCTACAGTTAATTGATAACTGCAGAGACGAGGATTCGTCGTGGTACCACTCTGCTTTTTCCTATTCTCGCGAATAGGAACTCTCCAGCTCACTCCATCCCTGTATGTCGGAACGACAAGAGCCTGATGCTATTATGGGCATCTCCCATCTGCTATTTTGAGCAGCAGCTTATTCCGGATCGCGACTCCGGCACCTGATTGCGCATTTCAGGAATACAGTATAAAGAAGAGTTTATTAAAAATCAATTGATATATCAGGAGTTTTCACGTCAGCAGTATCTGCATCCATCGTGCTTTCAAAGGTCATCAACTCGTCTTCAAGCGCCTCAATGGTATTTTTAGGCGCCATGGTTACTGCCGGGCTGGGGGTTGTCATTTGGTATACGGCCACCGTTGGTGTCGGTGTTGACGCTTTTGAGGTAAATGGGATAAACGATTGGTTTGACAAATAGTAGATTAAGTAACCAAAAACTCCTATAAAGGCGAATCCTGAAACCAGCAACGGAATTGTACGTGAACCGTGGTGTGGTTGCGGCGTGCCTAATGGTTCACCTAAGGGAACCGGCGGCTTATCGGTCGGTAAGTTTAGCGGGGTATAGTTTATTTCGTTCATAACGATGGGGTAATTGATAACGAACGTAAGGCCTGTTTCCCATTTTCTACTGCTTTACGCAGTAATCCAATACCGTCTTTTATGTTTAATCGTCCGGGTGGGGTCGCTTCACGTTCAAGTGTCTCTTCACTTAAATTGACAAAGTTTGTTTTTGCTTCTTCCAGCAAACGATTCGCCTCATCCAAATTTGCCTTCATGTCAATTAACGACTCATTGTCAGCCTCCACTTTTGATTCGACTTCAACTGAAAACTCAAACACACGGCTGTATAGTTGTGCAAAGTGACGAATACGCTTTAATTCTCCATAGAGTCGTGCTACCTGTTTGCGTGTTCTCCACTGGAGACTCAATTCATCACGGGTGGTACGCAACTCTTCAATGGTGGTGGCACTTTGCACCTCGTTTTGCGCTTCACTGACCCACTGTTTTTGTGCCGTGATACGTTCAAGTACGAAGCCGTTCAGCTCATCAACCGTACCTTCACCGGTAATATTCATCTCAATGCTCGTGATAAATTCAAGGGCGGTATCAAGGAGGTTCGTAAGGCGCACTTTTGCCTCATCAAGCGAGATGGGGCCGGTGGTTACTGATTTTTTCAACAACGATTCACGAAATACATTCGGCCGCTGTGGCTTAACGGTTACTGATGGAGCTGCCTCCTCCTGGGCAATGACCGGAGAAACAACGAGTAGTGCACACAGAAATCCAATAAAAAAACCTTTCATAATATTAATCATACAGGATTTTAAAAGTTTGCAAACAGTACTGTGCTGGAGAGCGTCACTTATTCTTCTTGTAGTAGAGTTCGAGACATCGCTTAATGATTTTGTCTTTTTGATTATTCACGACAGCCGGTGGCGCCATGGTTTTTGCAATAAAAGGTTCACTGGTTAATCCATCAATAGCCATCTTGAGAATCACCTCATACTTCCCCAGATTGACCAAGTCATCTGCCGAAAATTTACCGCCAAATTCTTTTTCAAAGAGGCTCGCATCGCGAGCACCGACTAAAAAGGTCGTGAGGGTACCAACATTTCCAAAGATAGCTTTTTGTATTTCCTCCTCTACTTGACCAATGTACTGATTGGCCAGGGCCAGGTTCAATTTGTATTTGCGTGCCTCAGACAAAATTTTAACAAACGAAGTGGTCGCAAAATTTTGAAACTCATCAACATACAAATAGAAGTCTTTGCGCTCACTCTCCGGTATATTGACCCGACGCATGGCAGTCAGCTGCATTTTGGTAATAAACATAGCACCAAGTAACGCGGTCGTATCTTCTCCTAGCTTTCCCTGTGATAAATTAACAATCAGAATCTTTTCATTATTCATGATGTCATCAAATGAAAAGGTTGATTTATTGCTGTCCATGATATTGCGGATACGAACCGATGATAAAAACTGTCCGACTTTGTTTAATATCGGAGAAATAGACTCGGTGCGCAAACGCTCACCCATCTTGTCAAATTCGCTTTTCCAAAAGGCAGATAACACTTCATCATTTTTGCCAATCTTTTCAACCACCTTGTTACGAAATGATTGATTCGTCAGTAATTTAGGCATATCGATGAACGTCGCGTCCCCATACAGAAGCAAGGTCAGAATCGTATTGCGCAACATGTATTCCAGTCGAGGTCCCCAAGAGTTGTGATACAATTTATAAAACACTGATACAATCCCTGACGCAACTACATCAGTATGTTCACTCCCCTCCTGATCAAACAAATTGATCGTAAATGAGCGATCTGCGGATAATGTCGGATCCAAGTACACCACGTCGTTCACACGACGCTTGGGAATATAATTCAAAATCATTTCAGAGAGGTCGCCATGAGGATCAATCACCGCAACTCCCTTCCCGTTGCGGATATCGTTAATGGCCATGTTGGCAATGAGGGTTGATTTACCCGTACCGGTTTTACCAATAATATACATATGTTTACCACGATCGTTATTTTTAATACCAAAGTTAACCTCACGATTACGCCATTCAGTTTTGGCAAAAAAATTTATGTCCTCAGCTGTATTTTTTGATCCTTCTGCCGTTGTGGGAAGATTATCGGGCGACTCACTTAAATACGTTTTCCCCCACCATATGCCCTTTACTTTTTCTGACTGCTTGCCCGGCAGACTCCACAATGAAGCCAACTCATCCAGGTTTAATGTCAGTGGCTTTTTAAATGCCCTAAATTGACGCAGTGCGACATGGCGGAAAAATCCCTTTTTCCCCCAGTCATCAATAATATGGGGAACGAAATTATTTGATTCGGATTTGGTATACACGCCAAAAGTTCCCGCCAGTTCTTTCAAGCGTTCCTTGGCCTGCTTTTTATCCGTCGTTGCCAGTACCAGGCGAATGTCAGCCTCAAGCAAAGGATTTGCTAATTTTTCACTTACAAAACTTGCGAACGGATTCTTTTCTTGTTTAATTCCCTTTTCAGTTTGCTGGGTCGTACTCATCGTTGCTCGTATGGCAGATTGAGCATGTTCTTGGCTTCCGGGCGCCTTAACGATAATCTGAATAAATGCACTTTCATGAGGTTCAAGTTTTCCCAAAAAACCTAAGACACTGGTGTTCAACATACCGCTATCCTTCCCATCTTTATGGGTTTTAATAGGGTATTGATTACCATAAGCTAAGGTAAGCGAAGCACAGGCAACGTATTTTCCCTTTACCACTTCGCGCAATGGGTCCTCTTTTTCCTCAACCACCAGTGTTTTGGGGTATTGACTCACCAGTTGGCTTTCAAAATACTTATCCAACTCATGGGGTGGATTCAGATAAAACCGGGTCCGCTGGTCAATAGATGCGATTTCAAATGAAAGCACCTTAGGAGAGCGCAAAAAAAGCTTATCGAGCCATGAACGTTTCCCGATTGACAGGAACGAGGCCAAGAGTCCTACCTGACTACTAGCGTTCGTTTCTTCTGTTTTAGCGGGACGAAGAAGCAGATACATGAATAAGATTATACTCGTTGCAAAAAAAGTATTCGGCGAAGATGCGAGATTACAGTCCCTTTTGCTTTACGCACTTTTCGTACTGATCAGGCAAAGGATACGAAATTTTTGCATTATCATCCTCTGCTACTGTTTTTTCATACCGGGCTATAGTTTGACAATCATGAATACCGGTCATACGCAAATACGTGTCGACTCGCTGCAATAGCATTGAGATAACAATAATGATAACAATACCCATAATGATCGCATTGATGTGTGTCGTTATATTCATAGCTTATAGTAT
>JANLHK010000053.1 GCA_024653645.1 Candidatus Roizmanbacteria bacterium
AACTGCGCAAAAAATTCGGCATGAAATCATGAGTAGGCAAGCGTTTTATGATGTATTAACTTCTGAGGTTGCGGCGATTGATGAGCTGGGAACAGCAAAGCGACATGAGGTAGTTATCGAGGGGTTCACCAAAGATCCTGAGCCGCTGGCATTAATTGACGGAAAAAACGTTCATATTTTTAATTCAAATGACTATTTAGGTTTGCGTCATCATACAGCAGTAAAAGAGGGTGAACAAAAAGCCTCAGAGCAGTTTGGTGCCGGACCCGGTGCAGTACGATTTATCTCCGGTTCATTAGCAGTCCACCGGGACTTGGAAAAAAAGTTGGCACAATTTCACGGTCGCGACGATGCGATGATATTCTCCTCAGCATTTGCCACAAACCTTGCCGTACTGTTTTGCCTTATCAAGGGACAGCGTAAGGATAGCTTGGTTGCCAGTAATGTGCTGGTCGTATCGGATGCGCTTAATCATCGCAGCATTATTGATGGTATCCGATTGGCCAATTTGGGTAAAGAAGAAAAAGCCATCTTTAAGCATATGGATCCTGTGGATCTGGAGCGGGTGTTGCAAGAAAATGTGGGCAAATTTGCCCGGGCACTCATTGTAACCGATGGCGTATTCAGCATGTTGGGTGAGATTCAGCGACTAAAAGAAATACGGGCAATTATTGACTCATACGACACTCAATACCCTGAAGGAGTGTTGCTGGTGGTTGATGACGCGCATGGCATTGGTGCCTGCGGCAAAACCGGACGGGGAACTGAAGAAGTAACCGGCGTTAAGGCAGATGTGTTGGTTGGTACTATGGGTAAAGCCTTTGGTGCTGATGGTGGGTATGTGGTTGCCAATCAAAAGGTTATTAATTATCTGCGGGAAGCATCAGCTACGTATATTTATTCAAATTCCATTAGCCCCGGAACCGCAGGAGCTGCGCTGGCATCAGTGAGCGTTGTGGAGAGCAGCGAAGGACAGGCGCTGTTGGAGAATCTTGAGAAAAACAAAACGCTGTTCAAAACAGAAATGACCGCGGCTGGCTTTCAGTTTGCAGCTGATTCAGACCATCCCATTCAGCCGATTCTTATTGGAGACGCAAAAAAAGCAGGAGCACTGACCAAGGGATTACTGCAGGAGGGGTATCTGGTGACCAATCTCAGCTATCCGGTGGTGACTGCGGGACGTGATGAGATTCGGGTACAGATTTCAGCTACCCATACTGAGGAATCAATTCGTTCATTTGTCGTTGCTGCCAAAACAGTAGCCACTACGGTGGGTATTTTGTAATCGTTTACACCCAGGTATCCAGATGTGCACGAGGAACGCGATCAAGTGCTTCTATCTTTTCACGGGTTTTTATCATAATAGCATTGTGTAATTTGAAGTGGGCAACCACGCCGATCATAGCAGCGTTATCGCCGTATAAGTAACGGTACGCTGGAGTAAGCGGTTTTGCTCCCAGTTTGCGAACTGTGCTTCTAAATTGATGGGCCAGTAGGGCATTTTGTCCTACGCCCCCGCCCAGTACTACCAGCTGCGTAGGATACTCACGCATTGCCTTCTCAAGTTTCTTTATCAGCGAAATCACGACGGTGTTTTGGAAGCTTGCGGCCAAATGGGGAATGTTCTGTAGTTTCTCCTTTTCGTTCATGGCTGTCAGCATTCGCATCATAGCTGTTTTAAGGCCGGAATATGAAAAATTAAGATCATGGCGCTGAGGCATGGGGATTGGAAAATGAAAACGAGTACTATCCCCACGGAGCGCAATGCGTTCAAGTGCTGCTCCTCCGGGATAGCCTAAGCCCAACATACGGGCAGTCTTATCCAGTGCTTCGCCTGCAGCATCATCAAGCGTCTCTCCTAATATCTGATAATCAATATGGTTTTTGACCAGTACTAATTCGGTATGACCACCAGACACGATGAGCGCCAAAAAAGGAAATATAATGTCGCGCATTGGTTTTCCGTTTTTGTTTTGTGCAAATACGGAATAGATATGGCCTTCAATATGATCAACGGGAATGATGGGTAGATTGTGCTCCAGAGCTAGTTCTTTCGCGGTCCGTACCCCTACTTCCAGCGCCGGAGGTAATCCGGGGCCGAAGGTGACAGCAATAGCGGATAGCTGATCTAGGGAGATGTAAGCGCGCTTGAGTGCCAGGGTAATAGCAGGCTTCAGTTTACTTTCATGTTCCCGTTTTGCAACCGTCGGATAGACACCGCCAAACGGCGCATGCAGTGCGGTTTGTGAAACAATAATGTTGCTGATGACCTTTCGGCCTGATGTGACGGCAACACTGGTTTCGTCACAGCTCGTATCAATGGCCAGTATTAGTTCCATGATAATTCATACACCTGTAATAATCGATCATTCTCTTGTTTTTCTTGTGTAATCGTAATGAGCAGTATAGTTGCCTGCGTTGTCTGAAGCAATTGCTGAATGCTTCCCATCTTTTCTCCCCATTCCATGGCAATGACCGCTTTTGCTTTAAGAATATCTTGGATGCCCAGGAGCTCAAGATCTTCTTTTGATTGAGCACGATACAAATCAAAATGATGAAACAACTCAACCTGGGGATCATGAGCCACATATTCGTAGTAGAGTACGTAGGTCGGAGATACTATTCTTTTTTTTATTCCGAGGGCATCTCCGATACCTTGGGCAAACACGGTTTTTCCTGCGCCCAAATTCCCCTGCAACAAAAGCACCAAGGGTTGTGAAGAAAGCTGTACTCGACGTTCATCGATAATCTGTTTTGCGATTTGTTGTGTTTCTCCTGCGCTATGGGAGTGAAGAGTTTGAATGAGTCGTAGGGTATAGCTCCCCCCCCGCATGGTCTGTATGGTATCTGCCTGCAGATTAAGAACCGTCGAAGGTGGATGATGGGGCAGTTCGCCAGCATCGATATACAAATCAATCATCTGTTTTTTCTTTTCTGACAGCGTATGCAGTAGTGCATCAATGGAATAGTGCGGCCCTTTTCCTGACAGGTTGGCGCTGGTTGCGGTATAGGGATGGGGATAGACGCTGCTCAGTGCTTCAACAAAAGGAGAGAGGGGGATGCGTACACCCAGGCTACCGTCTTCTGCTTCAAGGGCGGCTACGGTACGGTGCTTTGAGGGAAGCACAGCGGTAAATGGTCCGGGAAGTAGTGTTGATAGTACTTGTCGGTTTTGGGCTGAAACCGATACATACTGTTCCAGCATTGCCATATCGCGTACGGCAATGGAAACCGGTTTGCCGGGCGCGCGTTCTTTAAACGACAATAGGGCACCTACGGCCTGCTTTGATAGTGCGTCAGCGGCAAGACCATACACGGTGTCAGAAGGAAACACCACTAATCCACCCCGAGACAGTGCTGATTGTGCAGATGCAATGATCTCATCGTGGTTGCCGTGGTTTATTATAAGGCGCTTCATAGGGGGATATTATATAATACCCGTTATGGACACACGGTTCGATCCCTCTTTGTGGGAAAAAAAGTTGTATACCAAATGGGAGCAGTCGGGACTATTCCGCGCTCCTTTGAGCGGCAAACCATACACGATACTCATGCCGCCGCCCAATGCGAATGCGTCGCTCCACGCGGGACACGGCATGTATACGGTTGATGATATTATGATTCGCTACAAACGGATTAAAGGGTTCTCGGCATTGTGGGTTCCTGGTATGGACCATGCTGGACTTGAAACGCAATTTGTGTACGAGAAACATCTGGCAAAAGAAGGTAAGTCGCGCATGGATTTTGATCGACAGACACTGTATAACAACATCGCCACGTTTGTGCGTGAGAACTCCGGCCTTATCTACACCCAGTTCCGCCATCTGGGATTTATGGCCGATTGGGATCGCAGCGTGTTTACCCTTGACTCGCATGTATTAACCCGCGTGTTT
>JANLHK010000057.1 GCA_024653645.1 Candidatus Roizmanbacteria bacterium
GTGTGCAGCAATTGAGCCACGGTGATTGTCTGCTATACGCGCTGCAATGGCTAGTCCCAACCCAAATCCATCAGCATCTTTTTTGGTGCGTGCCTTATCAGCCCGATAAAAACGATCAAAAATATGCGGCACATCTTCTTGACTGATGCCCATACCCTCGTCATGAATACCAACCTCTACCATGCCATCTGTTTTATGCGCCTCAACAATAATCGTCTTTTTATGCGGAGAATACTTAACAGCATTATCAAGTACAATAGTAAACAACTCAATGAGCGCACTCATATCTCCCCGTACCGCTAATTCGGAAATGGTCACTTCTGTCGTGATTTTTTTTCGTGCCAAAGACGGTTTTACATTCTGCAGTGCTGCATCAACCACCTCGTGCAGTGAAACCTTTTCATAACGGGGAACCACCTGCTCATATTGGGCCAGCAGCAGCAAACGATTGGTTAGTAACTCCAGTTTATCGACATCACGCAAACTCTCTTGCATGACTTCTTTTGCCTGCACCATAGTCAATTTTTTATCACGCAAATTGACCTCTATGCCACTTTTCAGTGAAGTCAGGGGAGTGCGAAGCTCATGAGATGCATCGCTGACGAACTGATACTGCTCATCCATCATTTCCTGTATCGGTTTTAAGGTCTTCGTTGCCAAGAAATAGGCTGAGGCTCCTGACACGATAAAAATACAGGCATTAATAATACCCAGTCGAACCAGCAAACGCTGCTTAATCTCATCAATGAGCGCCGGATCAAAGGCCATCATATTCGGTCCACCTCTTGGTGCCAGTGGCAACTCGGCACGGACCCTCTGCATATGTTCAAAACGATCAAGCTCAAAAGTCAGTACCCGATATATGGCTGTGCTAAAGGCCAGGCTGATACACATGACAATCAGCAGGTACCAGCCGGTTAACTTGAGGCGTGCTGAGTTAAACATAGGTTAATTATATCGTTGCAAGTTTGTATCCAAAACCGCGTACGGTATGAATAAGCGGAGCGTTGCCCACAAAAGGGTCGTCAATTTTACTACGCAAATTTTTAATATATACCTCAATGGTATTGGGAAGTATATCAGCGTCATAGTCCCATACGTGGCTAATAATTTGTTCTTTGCTCAATATTTGTCCCTGATGGCGCATAAAATACTCCAGGAGTGCATACTCTTTACTGGAAAGTGAGATTGGTATCTGTTTCCTCGTTACCACAAAATTTTTGGTATCAAGCCGCAAATCTCCCACGGAAAGAATAGTAGCAGCCGTTTCTTTGGGGCGACGAAATAAGGCGCGTATACGTGCCAGCAACTCCTCAAATGAAAACGGCTTAGCAACGTAATCATCAGCGCCGGCATCAAGTCCTTCAATCTTATCCTTGGTCTGACCCTTTGCGGTCAGCATCAGAATGGGGGTTGGTATATCTTTTTTGCGCAATTCACGACACACAGCCATTCCGTCCATATGGGGAAGCATGCGATCAAGAATAATGAGATCGTATTCCTCGGTAGAAGCCAAATCAAAACCCTCAACTCCATTGTAGCTGATGTCAACCACATAATGTTCCAGCTCAAGTCCTTTTTTAAGCGATAGCGCTATACGGCGCTCGTCCTCAATGACCAGTATTCTCATACGCTCCAGTATAAACCAAAAACTGAAGAATAGCTGAAGGCGTGTCCGTTACTTTTAGTTTTTCTTGTTCCGGTCGGCAACACGACGTTGGGTAAGGGAAAGAATGCGCTTTCGGATACGAAGCGACTGGGGGGTAACCTCCAATAATTCATCATCATCAATAAAATCAAGCGATTGTTCAAGGCTTAATATGGTGGGAGTCGTAACGCTCACGGAAACTCCTTCTCCCGATGAACGGTTGTTGGTCAGCTGCTTAGCTTTGGTTGCATTTACCTCGACATCATGCTGTTTGCTGGCAACACCAATAACCATACCCTCATATAACTCAGTACCCACTCCGACGAATAAGGCTCCGCGCTCTTGGGCATTGGCCAGGCCGTAGGAAAGCGCCGTACCTGCCTTAACCGCAACGAGCGCACCATTGCGTATTTGTTTCATATCCGCACCCCGTGGCTCATAGCCTAAAAAGTAGCTATTCATAATGGCTGTTCCGCGAGATGAAGTAAGTAAGGCATTACGTACACCCAGAAGATTTTTGCTCGCAATTTTGTACACCAATGCTGTTTTCTCTCCACGCTCAGCTCGCATATCAAGCATCGCGCCTTTGCGTTTACCCAACTCTTCACTCACCACTCCGACATACGGGTTATCAACCTCAATGGTAACTTCCTCATAGGGCTCATTCACTTTCCCATCGATCGTTTTAAGCACTACCTGCGGCTTTGATACTTCAAATTCATATCCTTCACGACGCATTTCTTCAATGAGTACTGCCAAATGCAACTCACCTCGGCCGTATACGATAAATCCAGAAGATTGAGTATCTTCTTCTATACGCAGACCAATATTAGTTTCTTTTTCTTTAAGTAGACGCTCTTTCAATTGGCGTGATGTGCCATAGGTACCCTCATGGCCGGCAAACGGACTGGTGTTGGGGGATATGGATATCTTAATCGTTGGCTCGCTGACGCTGATGGAGGGAAGTCCTATAGGGGAAGCGGGATCGGTAATGGTCATACCAATAGTCAGTTCGCTAATACCCGCAATGGTGGCAATATCACCTGATGGCACTTCATCAACCTCTACCCGTCCTAAACCAGCAGTAGTATACAATTTCTGTATGCGATACGAACCGACTACTTTGTCATCCGATACCAGCGCTACCTGCTGATTTTTTCGAATAATCCCTTGGTGTACTCGCCCTATACAGAGTTTGCCTACATATGAATCGCTCGCAATGGATGAAATCAACAATTGCAACGGTTTATCCATATCAACTGAACTATTGGGAATTTCTGTAAGCAGTATGTCCAGCAGGGGACTGGTGTCACCGGGCATATCAGACGTGTACGCTTCAGGTAAGGTGGTAAATACTTTGCCGTCGCGTCCGACCGCATACAAAGTGACAAAGTTCAATGCGGAATCATCGTCCGCCAATTCCAGAAAGAGGTTTTCCACTTCAGTCAGTACTTCTTGTGGGCGCGCATCTTTTTTATCAATCTTATTAATAATAAGGATTATTTTCAGATGGGCAGCCAGTGCCTGCTTCAGCACGAATTTCGTTTGAGGAAGGGGACCTTCTGCTGCGTCTACCAATAATATAGCTCCTGCAGCCATGTTAATGGTGCGCTCTACCTCACCGCCAAAGTCAGCGTGGCCGGGAGTATCAATGATATTAATTTTCGTGTCTTTATAAAAAACCGAGGTATTCTTAGCCAAAATAGTAATGCCTTTTTCTCGCTCCAGGTCATTGGAGTCCATAATCAGCTCCTGAGACATTTCACGCTGATTGTCGCGGAAGGTATGGGTTTGCTTCAATAGCGCATCAACCAAGGTGGTTTTACCGTGGTCGACGTGGGCAATAATAGCAATATTACGTATTTCCATAGAAGGGAAAAGTATATCATACTAATAACAACTATACTACCCGCAGTATCAGTTTTGAGGTGACTGCAGATTAGTAGTTTTTGATTTTAGCCTCTTTTTTGATCTTCTCAAGCCAATCCTGTACGGCCTTGCTGAATTTCTGAGATTTCAGCATCTCACGTACCTGATTGCGCTGGTCAGTCTCAGTACCGCCGCCCTGGGCGAGCTGTTCTTGATTCTGTGCAATATACTCGTCAATTTCTTTCTCACTGACTGCATTTTTTGAAGCAAGCAGTTGTTCAACACCCTTTTGGAGCCTGATATTCTGTTCAAGGTACGTTCGATCAATGCCCTGCATGGTAAGCAGGTCCTCAAGCTTCTGTCCTTGAGATGAAAGCTGTGTTTCAAGCTTTTTTATTTCCGCATCAACCGTCTTTTGGTCAACGGTAATTTTGTTTTCACTGAGCTTTTGCTCAACTAATTTGCGAGTTACTAAATTGTCCATAACCTGCTTGCCGCTCATGGTTTCCAACTCCTGATAGTACTCCATGCGGGTGATCGGAGAACCATTGACCGTTGCTACGACCAAATAGCGTGATAACATAACCAAAAGCAATGCTAATACCGCAATACCACCACCCATTACTATCATTCTGGGGGATACTTTTTTGAGTCCATTTTGAACTGCCATCGGGCTGGCAACTGATGAAGAAACGGTCGTTTTCTTCGCAGACCGTGATTGCGCTTTGGATGTTTTTTTATTTGCCATGTGTGCATTGTAGCACAAGCGTCGTGCAGAGCAAGGGGAAATATGATACCGTGTAGGCATGTCAAAAAAGACTCATCCGCACTGCATAGTAGGCATTGATCCGGGTATCGGCAGAACCGGGTATGCTTTTTTGCAAAAAGACGAGGAAGGCGTCATTACACCCCGAGCGTACGGCTGCATCGAAACCAGCACTAAAAAAACCCACGAACAGCGTTTTCATGACATCTATGACACGCTTACCGCGCTTATCAAGAAATATCAGCCGCAGGCCATGGCCATGGAGGATATTTTTATGAATAAAAACCAAAAAACCATCATTAGTGTAGGTCAGGCGCAGGGAGTGCTCATGCTGGCAGCAGCCACCTATCATTTGCCGGTTATTCATCTCACCCCTCCGCAAATTAAGATGGCGCTGACCGGGTATGGCCACGCCGAAAAAGGACAGGTGGAGCGCATGGTCATGACGTACCTGAACCTTGAAACCGCGCCAACCCTTGATGACACGTCTGACGCCATCGCCTGTGCGCTCGCCTGCCTGTACATAAACCCGTCACTGATGTAAAATACCAACCATACATGATAGGCAAACTCACCGGAACCATTAGTGATCACTTCTCTGATTCCTTGGTGGTGGATACCGTAAGTGGCGTTGGATACCAGGTATTTGTCTCAAAAGAAACACTCCTGACAACCAAAGATGACTCGCCAATTACCCTCTATATCCATACTCATGTGCGTGAATCAGAATTGTCGCTCTATGGGTTTTCCTCAAAAAATGAATTGATGCTGTTTACGATTCTTCTGGATGTTTCAGGCATTGGTCCCAAGTCGGCGTTGGCTATTGTGAACCACGGACCCATCGAAGACTTATATACCGCCATCCAAAAACAGAATCTCGCCTACTTTTCAACCATGAAGGGCGTGGGGACCAAAACAGCTCAAAAAATACTACTGGAGCTTTCATCTAAATTTGGCACTCATTTCTCACTTGACGACGCGATGAATCCAGTCGCAGATGAGCTCACTGAGGCACTCACCAACCTGGGTTTTCAAAAAAGTGAAATCATCAAGGCCATACAAAAGGTCAAACCGACCGGCACCTTAGAAGAAAAAATTGCCCAATGTCTGCAGTTGCTAGCACGAGCATGAGTACTGATCAACTGCGCCCACTGTCATTGAAAGATTACATTGGTCAGGGCAATGCAAAAAAAAGCTTGGATTTGTTTCTGCAGGCGGCAAAAAAACGAAAAGAAAACGCCGACCATTTACTCCTGTATGGCCCTCCCGGTATTGGTAAAACGACGCTTGCCCACATTGTCGCCCATGAGTTAGGCGGCAATATTCGCCTTACTTCCGGTCCGGCGCTTGAACGGGCAGGGGATTTAGCTGCCATACTGACTAATCTTAAAAACGGTGACATACTGTTTATCGATGAAATACACCGTATGCCCAAAGCAGTGGAGGAGGCACTCTATCCCGTACTGGAAGAATTCCATCTCGATATTGTAGTAGGGAAAGGGCCGGCGGCACGTACCGTGCGTCTTCCCATTCCGCACATCACCATTGTCGGGGCAACCACACGCGTCGCCCTGCTTTCTGCTCCGCTGCGCGATCGGTTCGGTATGATCCTGCGACTTGAGTACTATACTGAGGAAGAAATTGCCCATATCGTCACCCATAATGCCGTAAAGCTTGAGCTACCGCTGGAGCCTGATGCGGCACGTGAGATAGCCTATCGCTCGCGCAAAACACCCCGCATCGCCAACCGTATACTGCGACGGGCCCGTGATCTGCTTGAAACCAGTGAACATAAAAAAATACACAAAGAACTGGTTGATGAGTTGTTTTCTATTCTTGAACTTGATAAATTTGGCTTGTTTTCACAGGACATCAGTTATTTAAAAACGTTGGTTGATAAATTTGATGGCGGGCCGGTCGGCATTGAAACCATGGCCAGCGCGCTGTCAGAAGATACCAAAACATTAGAGGAAGTTATTGAACCGTATTTACTGCAGCTGGGATTTATTAAACGCACACCAAAAGGACGGGTGGCGACAAAAAAAACATACGAACATCTTAATACCGTAATGCCGCTAGAAAATACGTTGCTATAACAGGAATATACGGAAACGAATATGAAACGAAGGGTCATTATCATAGGAAGCGGCATAGGAGGATTAGCCTGCGCGTGTTTACTCGCTCAGCGCGGTTATGAGGTGGATGTATTCGAAAAGAATAAGGTCATCGGGGGACGGGCTGAAACGCTGATAATTCCTCACGCATTTTCTGAGGCTTTTCACCTATTTTTCACGCACCTGAATGTGCCAATAGAAAAGTATATCAATCTTAAGCCGATCGATCTATCCTATTCTGACAATCCTTTTTATAATCCCTACCGGTTTTCGTATATCTATAACAACTACGATTCGCCGTGGGATTTGCGCAAACCATCCATAGCAATTGCCGTACTGACTGAGCTACTATTTCCGAAAAAAAGCACAACCGCCTATAGGGTAGACAAACTGCTCCCGTCACTTATTACCCTAGCAAAAAAATATGGCGTATTGATTCGTACC
>JANLHK010000064.1 GCA_024653645.1 Candidatus Roizmanbacteria bacterium
ATCAGGACCGAGCGAGGGGGTAACAGTGATTTGAGCCGTAGGCCGAGGCGTAGCCGATGGTGCCGACGAAGGGGAGGATGAAGGACTGAGTGTGGGCGTAATGGGCCCTGCTTGCGTACATGAAGTATAACTGGTGTTATTATCACGATTGGTAAACTCAATTTTTTGTTGCCTCCATAGTTGTGAATTTCCACCAAATACTTCGCGGGTTGCGCTGCTGGCGCATTCACGCAAACAATACCAATCAAGATCGTCGCACACGCGGGGAGTTGGCGTTGATGTTGGGCAGTCGGGATCACCAGGACAGGGGCCGGCGGCATAAGCACTGGGCACAAAAATAAAGGCTACTGTTAGGGTCAATAACAATACAAATAGCGTTGCACGCATGTTGCAGATTACTCTACACTTTTTTCAAGGAGTTGCAAATACTCGAGGGCTTCAGGATAGTTCGGCTTCAGTTTTAGTGCTTTGCGTAATAATCGTTTTGCGTCCTCTGGTTTATCTTCAGAAAGTACGAGTGCATGGCTTAAGTAATTTTTAGGATCGGTTGGCGCAATCTCTTCTGCTTTTTTAAATGCCTGTTGCGACTGGCTCAGATATTCCTTAGATTGTTTTGGCTTGTCCGACATATAAGCCAAACTTAAAACATAATAGATGCGTCCTCGGCTTCTCCAGTAGGTAAGTGAAAACGGCGAGCCGTCTAAGGTTTCTTTATTCATTTGTATAGCCTGTTGCGCATACTGATTTCGGTGTTTGAGGTCTTTAACTGATTGATAGTACAATGATAATTGGGCCGAAAGATATGCCTGTTGATCAAGGTAGATTGGCTCCTTGCGACGAAGCAGAGCATGGGCGGTATAGGTATACGCTGGTGCAATGGCTTCACTGTTTTTATACCCCTTACCCTTGGCATAGGCAAGATCGGCTGCAGCATAATCAATAAGGTAATTACCCGCAATTACCAGGAAGACAATATAGCAGAAAATAGCCAGTACTCCCGGTTTCGAAAACGCTTTGGTGTCTGGTTCTTTCATATATATAAGGAGCAGGACAGGGAAGAGGTACAAGAAAAGCTGCGTGGTTGAGGTTGAAAACCCAAAGAAGTTAGAGACACTGAGACCAGCCAGCATTGAAAAAACCAATAATGCCAGGTGCGAACGGATTCCGCCCTTGGTAGGGTAAAACAGGTAAGCGGCTATGCCCGCCATAGTCAGTAACATGAAGGTATATAAGGTAATGCCGATATAACCGGAATTCGCCGCGGTGTTAATAAATTCGTTATGTGCCTTGTTGTAGACAAAGTCCCACTCTGATGTCAGGTTATGTTCGGCGGGTCGGGTAAAGAAATAGGAAAGCGCAAAGGTTTCAGGTCCGGTACCGAGCCAAGGATACCGCTTCAATAATTCCAAACCACCTTTCCATACGATCAATCGAATCTGGGAGGAGGGGGTTACGCTTTGGGTGGTTGCTACAGAAGAAGCTTCTGTTACGGTTGCCGGTGTAGCCTCTGGTACGGGTTTAATAACCATTCCTTTTATAGGTTCGTACAGCAAGACCACCAAGGGAATGACAGCAAAAACTAGGTACATCCAGGGTAGCTTTACTTTTTTGTACCAACTGCCCAACGTAAATATAATTATTGCTATAAGAAATGAAATCATACCGGATCTTGAGCCGGTCCACACCAACTCTATACAAGTTAATAAAAACATAATAAACAGCGCATATCGCTCATATTGAACATATTTTTTGTTCACTAAGTTAGTGCCTGTAGTAATGATAAAAAGGATAGTCAATGCAATCACCATAAGATGGGCAGCATACCAATTGGGCTGGCCAATGGTACTGAATAACCGCACCGTGGGATTGAAGTCGCTGGTCCAGCAGGAAACCGATAATGATCCGGTTGCCACTAGGCAGGTAACGTCATAGCCAAACTTAGCGGGTAATCCCCACAGCAACAGTATGACACCTCCGAGTAATACCCCTTTAAGTACGGTTATCACGTGCTCCTTGTACAGCAGTATATAGGTGGAAACAGCTAAAATAAGGTACGCAGACAATGAGAGCATACCCCCATTAATACGCGAGTAGTACCCAAACCAGGAGAGATGGCGATCGATGGAAAAGAGGGTTGCGAGCAGTTGCGACAGATAGAAAAGAATCAGAGACCCAAAGAGTAATTGGGTGAGTCGATTCAGTGTTAATAATTTATTGAGCTGATAGTAGCGGTAGATCGCCAGAGGGCCTAAAATTGCCGTATAGGCGTATACGGTAAGCATTTTAGGAAGTTCAAAGAGTTCGCTTGAAAAAGGGCTGAATATGAATGGTACAACGACAAATAGACTGGCGATAATATACACACTTAACTGCATAGTGTGATTATACAGAAAAAAAGTTTTTCGCTGCTGGTATATACTGAATGGATGCGAAGAAGAAGATCAACCCCTTGGCTTGATGCACTACTATCATCAGTGCAATCTATTACTCAAGGCTTCCTGTCGCCCCTCCCCTATATCGGTATTGATCTGGGAACCTACCAGACTCGCATCTGGGTTCCCGGTAAAGGCATCACGTTGCGCGAACACACCATGATTGTCAAGCAGGCCAGAGGAGGGACGCATGAATTTACTGCCATCGGCAACGAGGCCTATCAGATGTTGGGAAAAACCCCTCCTGAGATGCAAGTTTATTCACCTCTTGAGCGGGGACGGGTCAGTGATTTTGATGGATTGGTGTATTTTTTGGATCGCTGTACGCAACGTGCCCTCAGTACGAATCAGGGAAACTACAAGCAATTTAATGCACTTATCTCCGTTCCCATTGGACTTACCGAAGTTGAGGAAATGGCGCTGCTTGAAGTAGGAAAAAAAGTAGGTGGACGGCAGGTACACTTGGTGGAGGCACCGGTTGCCCTCGGATTTGGATTGCGTATGCCGGTTCTTGAGAATGTGGGAAGCGCGATCGTGGACATGGGTGGGGGAACCACGGAAATCAGTTTGCTATCCTTGGGGGGAATCGTCTTATCCAAAGTATTACCGATCGGTGGTCATGACGCCAATGAGGCTATACAAAATTACTTACGCATCCGTTATGGTTTGCTAGTTGGTGAAAAAACAGCCGAGGAAGTGAAACATACCCTGGGTTCAATCACGACTCCACAGGATTTTGTTATTGAGGTTAATGGCCGCAGCATTGAGAACGGCATGCCTAAAACCATCAAGGTACGCAATCACTTATTCTATGAAAGTTTGTATCCCTTATTTGGTCAGATTATTGATGCGCTGCGCGACATGGTGGAGGAAACACCGCCGGAGCTGGTAGGGGACATTACCAAAAAAGGTATTGTATTAACCGGCATGGGTTCTAAATTCATTGACTTGGATAAATACATTCAACACGAACTGGGAGTACATGTTGCCAGCAGTGAGGAACCGGCAGACCGGTTGGTAAAGGGGTTGGGATGGCTTATTGAACATCCCGACATTATGCGCCGGATTGCAATTCGTTGGCCGTAACTCGTGTTGCATTTTATATACCCAATCGTTAAAATAGAGACTCACCTTTCACGTACTTTGCACGTTAACAAGTAACTATAGGTGGTTCAGAGCGCAGAATGCACTGAACCAGAATTTTTTTCGTGCGACCAATTTTTAAACCATATCGTCTTAAAAGAACGGTTGGTATATCTAACGATGTACTCAATCACTAATTTAAGAGTTTGATCATGGCTCAGGATAAACGTTGGCGGTGTGTCTTAGGTATGCAAGTCGAGCGATCATTCGTTCTGACGCAAGTCAGAGTGGATGGTAGCGGCGGACGGCTGAGTAACGCGTGGGAACGTGCCCCATGGCAGGGAACAGCTCGCTGAAAGGCGGGGTAATACCCTATACGCTCCATTCAGTAATATGGATGGAGGAAAGAGCGTAACTGCTCACCAAGGGATCGGCCTGCGTCCTATCAGGTTGTTGGTAGGGTAATGGCCTACCAAGCCTATGACGGGTAGCTGGTCTGGGAGGACGGACAGCCAGAGGAGCATTGAGATACGGGCTCCACTCCTACGGGAGGCAGCAACCAAGAATCTTGCGCAATGGGCGAAAGCCTGACGCAGCGACACCGCGTGTGGGATGACGCCTCTAGGGGTGTAAACCACTGTGATAGGAGAAGAAGTCCAGCTTGCTGGATTGACGGTACCCTATTAGAAAGTAGCTGCTAACTACGTGCCAGAAGCCTCGGTTAGACGTAGGCTACGAACGTTATCCGATTTCACTGGGCGTAAAGGGACGCGTAGGCGGCTTAGTAAGTCGTGCTTTAAATCCCCCTGCTTAACGGGGCGGATGGGCGCGATACTATTGAGCTGGAGTTTTCTTCAGGAGAGCGGAACGTTCTTTGTAGCGGTAAAATGCGTTGATAAAGAACGGAACACCAAAGGCGAAGGCAGCTCTCTGGAAGTTTACTGACGCTGAGGCTCTAAAGCCAGGGGAGCAAAAGGGATTAGAGACCCCTGTAGTCCTGGCCCTAAACGCATGCCTGCTAGTCTTTCTATATCCGGCGTAAGCTGGATGGGAGAGGCGTAAGCTAACGCATTAAGCAGGCCGCCTGGGGAGTACGGTCGCAAGGTTAAAACTCAAACTGAATAGGCGGGGACCCACCCAACGAGTGGAACATGTGGCTCAATTCGAAACAAACCGAAGAACCTCACCAAGGTTTGACATTCTTGTGAAATCCTTATGAAAGTAAGGACCTTTAGACTTTGTTTAAACTATAGAACAGCTGTTGCATGGCTGTCGTCAGCTCGTTCCGTGAGGAGTGCCCTTAAGTGGGACAACGAGCGCAACCCTTGTCTTGAGTTACAAGTGTCTCAAGAGACAGTCCCGATTATATCGGGAAGGAAGGAGAGGCGGACGTCAAGTCATCATAACGCTTATACCTTGGGCTGCACACATGTTACAATGAACAGCAACAACGGGCTTGCAACTTCGTAAGAAGGAGCGAATCCCTGAAATCTGTTCTCAGTGGGGATTGAGGGCTGAAATTCGCCCTCATGAACACGGAATTCGTAGTAATCGCGGATCAGATACGCCGCGGTGAATACGTTCTTGGGTCTTGCACTCACCGCCCGTCAAGCCACCAAAGTCGAGAGTACCTGAAATATCCCGTTAACTGGGAGACTAGGGTAAATTTGGCGATGGGGACTAAGTCGTAACAAGGTAGCCGTTCTGGAAGGAGCGGCTGGATCATCTCCTTTCTATTTTTTTTTGGAGTGCGGTTGCGAGAAAAACAAGGGGAGTGTATTCTGCGCTTTGACACCTATAGTTACTTGGAATGCTGCGGTACGATGTAATAATAATCGACTGACTATGCAAATTAGTGCATCAAATCTACGAAGAAAAGAATATATCCAATTCCGTGATGATATTTATCAGGTATTGTCTGCCGAATTTTATCATCCCGGAAAAGGGCGTACCGTTATGCGTACTAAGCTGCGCAGTATTACAACCGGTAAGGCCGTTGATCAGGTCTTTTCTTCAAATGATTCCATAGAATCGGCTGACGTACAATCAGTACCGGCACAATTTTTATACAACCAGCACGATATGTTGGTGTTTATGGATGAGATTAATTATGAGCAGCATGAAGTGCCGGTAGTGCTGGCTGAGGATATTGCGGGCCTCTTAAAAGAAGGGCAGTCGATGTATGTGTTGCTTCATGAGGGCAAACCCATTGGGGTCATTCCTCCCAAAAAAGTAGTGCTGAAAGTAATTGAGGCTGACGCTGCCGTCAAGGGTGATACGGCAACCAATGCCAAGAAAAGTGTGAAAGTTGAAACCGGGGCAAGTATTCTGGTACCCCTCTTTATTAAAACTGGTGACACTATTGTGATTAATCCTGAGACTGGTGAATATACGGGCCGCGAAAATTAATCGTTATTGCAGAAGTTCTTCAATCGCTGCCGGTAGTTGGATATAGCTTCCTTCAAACTTTACCCCATTGATAAAAAAGGTCGGTGTTGCGTTAACACCAACAGCATTCCCATCAGCCACATCTTTATTAATCTTGTCTTTAAATTTCTGCTCATCGAAATCTTTAGTGAATTGTTCTTCATTTAACTGCAGTTCCTGTGCATAAGCGATAAATACTGCACGCACATCCTTGTTTTCACTCCACGCATTTTGCGTTTCATACAGCTTGTCATACATTTCCCAGTATTTGCCTTGCGCTCCGGCAGCCTCAGCAGCCAGTGCGGCCGGGAAGGCATTTTTATGAATATTTATTAGCGGAAAATTGCGGACTACAAAGGTAACATCGTTTTTATGATCCTCTACTATCTGCTTCACCACTGGGTAGGCAGCGCCACAAGCAGGACATTGTAGGTCGGTGAATTCCACCAGGGTAATGGTGGCATTTTTTGCGGGCCTGATATTACTGTTTGATCGAACCAGCAGCGACGGGTCAATTTGTTTTGTTTCAACCGGTTTATTACTGAACACACTGACGGCATATATAACGCCTACGAGAATAGCCAAGGTAATGGCTCCGATACTGATGAGTGTTTTTGTTTCGTTATTCATGTTTTTTTTGGTACCAGATCAGGCAACAAGTAATAATACTAAATGCCATCAAAGAAAGAAAGGGAATGGTCATAAAACCAAACCACTCAATAAACTCAGTGGTGCAGGAAATACCCTGGGCACAGGGAGTAACGCTTTCAGGAATGAGTTCGTAGTACAACAAGTTATGATACAGGGCGATGAGTAGACCGATGATGCTTAAAGGCAAAGCATACCACTTGATGTTTTCGTCTTTGCGCGTAATGCCAACGGCGAGGATAATGACGAGCGGGTATAGGAAAATGCGTTGATACCAGCACAATACGCAGGGCGGATATCCCAGGACATTGCTAAAAATAAGGCTTCCGGCCATCCCAATGAGGGCCTGTATCCAGGCAATATAGAGCAGGTACGGCCTCATGAAAATAATGTCGAGCTGGGAAACAGAATCACGTCGGATAATTTGGCATACCCGCCTATGACCATTAATAACCGGTCGATGCCCATGGCCGCTCCACAGCAGGGAGGGATGCCTTTTTTCATGGCGTCCACAAACCCTTGGTCGGGAGTGATCGGATTTTTATGCAATTGCTGACGAATGCGCACCTCTTCCGCTAGATTCTGTTCTAACAGTGTGCCGTCTCCCAATTCGGCACAGCCGTTTACCAATTCAATGCCATTTAGGTAGAGCTCAAACCGTTGAGCGATGCCGTTAATGGACGCAGACAACGGCGACTGCATGGCCGGAAAATCCATAAGGAAGGTTGGCGTCCCGCGTGTTCCCATATTAGGTTCAAGGTATTGCACATACAGCTGGCTAAAGCGGTCGGATGAAAGGGTATCAAAGGTGTTTCCCTGCAGCTCGTTGCTCGGCACGAATTGTGTAAACGCTTCCTCCATACTGATGCGTTCCCATGGTTTACCGCTATACAGAGGAGGCATCACCGACTTTAACAAGCTTTCGGTTTCAGTCATAAACGCCTCATAATCAGAACTGAGTCGGTACCATTCAAGCATAGTAAATTCATGGTTATGCACGCCGTCCAATGGCTCATTATTACGAAATGCTTTGCCCAGATAAAACAAATTACTCTTGATACCCATGCTTAACAAGCGTTTCAGGTAAGCTTCAGGCGAAGCGGTAAGGTAGGCGGGGACGGGTTTCATATGGGGCGCTATAAAGGTGGTACTAAACGCTTCCAAATAACTTTCGGGAATGACAGAGGGAACCAGCACCGGCGCATCAACCTCTATATACGCATGTTTTTCTAAAAAGTTTCTCAGGCCGTGGTTAAGGCTTGACCGCTGTTTGAGTATCTGAATACTATGATCCATAGGAAACCTTAAGCATGATCCATACTTGATAATCCGGTAGCACCAATGGCAAGGGCTAACAACATTAACATCAGTCCGATATTGCCTCCGCTTCGCACTATTTTGTCAGTTATTTCCTTTCGGCGCTCAGCTGATGCGGTAAATTGCGAAACGGCGCCCAACGCGGCTTCCAGCTCCTGAGCGGTGTACTGAGATGATTTAAGCCATTCGCCTATGGTTTTTTGATTTGCTTCTGTTGAGTCTTGGGAAAGAGCGGATACATACGCTTGGTATTGATTACTTACCCCATCAAGGTATGATCGAGTGTTCGAATCGAGTTTAAGCATAATACCGTTTTCAGTAAGCAGAGGGATAAACTGAGTTAATTCGTCAGGCATAAGCAGAGCGCCTGTTCCATACTGGGTCAGAATCGCCATTTGTTTGTTTGCTCGGTCAATGTCATCCTGAACTAATATATTATTACTACGTTTGACCTCAATCCATTTCATGATTTTATCCATACGCTCCTGCGCTATATGATAAAACGCACTGCGCGGTATAAACCCCGCTTCACCTACCATACGCTCAAGCACCAGTTTTTGCCGCTGGACCTTAATGGTATATTCCTCATCAGCAGGATCGAGTTGCTCAAGGGCAACTTGGGCGAGTCGTTCAAAATTTGCCAGTCGTGCTATCTCGGGTGAGGGTACCTCAGCAGAGGTCTGTAACGATTCCTGTGCGTGTTGTAGAGATTGTATGAGTTGCTCGGGCGACTCTATCGGTGCAGCAAATGCAGTATCCTGCAGGTGGCGACGGACAGGCGCCAGTATGCCGCGCATCACCAACTGCGCATGTTGTTTGGGAAGCTCAGCTGAAAACTCTGATTGGACACCTTTTTTTTCGGGAAGCGGAGTTGAAGGTCCAATTACCACGTCAGTTTTGGGGGGTGTGGCAGTGTGTTGGGCTTGTCTTTCAGTGTCAGTATGAGAATCCATAGATAAGGCCTAGTATACCTAAATTCTTCTTGACATTAATTGCAAAAACATACAGTATGTTACTTAACATGGCACAGAATGTTGTTTTTGATGAGGAACAGAAAAAAGAGGTAGAAAAAGAACTGGCACTATTGGCGCTTTCATTGCTCGAGGAAAATATGCTTACCCCCGCAAAAGGACAGGAATTCAGCGAATACCTACTCGATAACCTTGAATTTATTGAAGACGTAGAAGACATGCTGGATATGCTGGTAGAGATTCATGAGGACTGGGGTGTTACCCATAAGATGCTGGTAGATTTGATAGAAAAATATATCAAGTTGACAGAGGGTGAGGCTGAATCTGTACCGGCTGCATCTCCATCATCAGCACCATCGGTTTCACCCCGGCCAGCCATGGACACCAAAAAAGTAGAAGACATTAAAAGTAAGTTAGCCTCGCTAGCGAATTTATCATAACATGCCCGAACTATCAAAAGAAGTACGACATGAAATAAGAACGGGATTAGGTATTAAGCACGATTCTGTTCGTGCAAAAGCATTAGAAGAGATGCGCAAAGAGGTTTACACACCTCGTGGAGCACGAAGTGTACTTGAGGAATTGGCCAATGTAAAAAAACAGGAAGTTACCGAAAAAGTGATTCATGCCAGCCTCAAAAATGCGTTTCGTGAGGTTCGCAGTGGGGCAGTAGTTGATGGAGACGTTACCCGTTTTGCCAATACCGAGGCTGAAGCGCGCCGTTGGCACGAATTGCACCTGCGTGGCATAGAGGGCATGCCTGCCTCAGATGTGGGAGCTCTTGCGCGTCGCATGGTTGAGGCAACCAATGATATGTTTAAGGATCCCCGATTATTCGCCTCTATTCCGGAGGCTGAGCGGGTAAAGGCATTTGGGACGATTATGAATTCAGAGGCATATCGTACAGCCGTTAAAACCAGACTTGATGCAGCCTTACTCGAAGCCCAGCGTTACGATCCCAGCCAGCTTGATGCGGTAGTTACTGCTGCTGAGACGGACCTGACGACCAAGGAAGCGGCTTATAAAGCAAGCCCGAGTGATGCATCACGCACGGCATGGGAAGAGTCACTGTTAGCACTTGATGCAGCAAAAGAACGCAGGGCAAAGCCCTATGGTGGTATAGAGGAGGTCATTCAAAATATCGGCAAGGATGCCCTTATTGAAGTACTGCCAACCAAAATAACGGCTGCCGTTGACTCGTATCATACGAAAGAAGACGCACAAAAAACAGAAACCTCCACAAAGGCGCATGATGCTATGTCACGCTTATCAGAAGCGTGGAAAAAAAGAAGAATTAACAGAAGCACCTTTGAAGAAGAGATGGTGGTGGACAAACGAAAAGGAAACAAACTGAAGAGGCGCATGATGCGTAAAGGTTCTGAAGGTGTTATGGAGGAAATACTCAGCTCAAAGAAGGTCAACGCTGAAACACGCGAAGCCTTTGCTCAGCTCAAAAAAGATAAACCCGAGGAATACGCAATGCTTAAAGCGCAAGCCACCTCATCAGCACTTCGTGAATACCTCAATGCCGGAGGAAGACTGTCGCGACGTGAGCTAAAAAAAATCGTAAAACAAGGCCATGAGGCCGATCTGTACCAGGTAGTTGCCATGGCCATGCGGGGTAAGAACAGCCCTGCAGATGTTGCAGCTAATGATTTGAAGATTGACGATACCGTTAGAAAGTATCTTAAGGAAACGCCGATTGATCGTATTAAACCAGCTGCCA
>JANLHK010000067.1 GCA_024653645.1 Candidatus Roizmanbacteria bacterium
TTGTATTCTTTCGGGTTATGAGAGGCGGTAATCATAATCATGCCGCGGGTTCTAAAGTAGTAGCAGCCAAAATACGTAATCTGTGACAGAGTCATGCCAATGTCGTATACGGTAATACCGGCGTTGTTGAGTTCCTTAATAACAATCTCGCTAAATCGGGGGCTGGATATTCGGCAGTCGTACCCAACGACACAATCATAAATTCTTCGCTGTAGTAACCAGGTAGCATAGCCTTTTGTAATTGCCGCTACTGTTTCGTCGGTAAGCTCAGAGCCGACCAGGCCGCGCAAATCATAACCGCGAAAAATGTGGGATGGTACCTGTGTTGTCATAAAGTGTATGATACTATCATATAACTTAATAATACCGTCATCATAATGTACTACCTCACTTTTGTCAAATTACTCTATCACAAATAAAAATTTAGTACTAACGAAAGCGCCCGCTGCGTATTGTAGGGCACCCTGCCTCCTTTAACACCCTCTTCAATCGTAAACAGTGCCTTATAGAACTGAACGAGCTTTTCTGGTTTCCAGGCACGTGCCTGCTGGCTTAACTTCCCCCGCTGCCAGGGAGCTGTTGAGTTGCCAAAGGTACCCGCCTGGGCATTAATGAGGTCACGCACGCGGCGCTTCATAAAATAGAACAGTAGCTCCGCAGCATTCTCCTGCAGTGCGTGTTCATATAAGGTATGGGTCGTTTTGAGACTGCCCGGCTTAAGAGCGTCCAAAAAGGTAAAGAGATACTTGGGTAAGGTGAAACCAGTTGAAGGACTATCTTTCAGAAACGTTTTGTAGTGCTTTACTTTTTTTTCATCCGGCTCAATAAACAGTACTGGCAAGTGTTCAATGGCCCCTTTTACCAGTGCAATCAGTGCCTCCATGGGTTTGGTGGGCTTGGCGCGCATCAGTCCCAAATGAAAAAAGTTTTCAATGATAAATAACCGATTGGTTCCAAACAGGTCGGTATGCGACAACTGCTCCTCCATAACCTGATAGGAAAATGGCGGAGTCAGTCGCAGCGCTTCAGGATACTTGCTTCGTTCCTTAGCAACCGCCTGCTCGAGTGTTTGGGTATCGTTTCCGTAGAATATCGTGATGCTCATTTTGGCTCTATTGTAAATAAGATTGCAAAGATACTCAACAATTGTTATACCAATACTATGCGTACGTATTTTCTTGGCATTGCAGCTTCTGTTCTTATTCTCTCTGTGATGGGTTTCAACCTCTTTAAGCATCCCAGTGTCGTGGTACGGGCACAAAATACCATTGATGATGCGTATTACTCGTCCCAATTTACCGCAAACACCAAAATACGTATTTCGTGCTTTGATCCCTACGTTATTGCCGCCACGCCACTTGAGGTTAAAGATGATGATTCTGCAGATGATGTTGCTGACGGCTCAGATGATGATCGACTCGCCTTTAATGAAAAGGCTGATAAAAACCTGAGTAATAATGTTGATTTTCCTAACCGCATAGTGAAAGATGGCAAGGAATATAGCCATGCACTTCAATTACGCACCCGTGATACCGACTTGCGTGCGTCACTCCCAGTTCAGGTCATTCGGATTTCAAGCACGGCTGAAACCAATGTTGACCCCAGTGTATTTAATGCATCATCAGAAAAAATATTCTGCGCACCAGACAGCGAAGGC
>JANLHK010000074.1 GCA_024653645.1 Candidatus Roizmanbacteria bacterium
TCGAGCACGAGCCTCTGGTAGCGGTTGTACTGGCCGAACCTACCCCTTCCCATAATCTCTTCAACTACTGCGGTTGCTAATGCAATGACGGTAAACATCAGAACACGGGACCAGTTGGCACTTCCCAGTAACGATGTTGCGCCAGCTCCCAACAGGGTATAGGCTCCAATCACCATTAATGCAAGAAATATGCCCAGTGCCAATAGCATTTCACGAAACGTATGCTGTGCCCGCAGTCCCAAGGCACTCGCGATTCCTTTTCCACTTTGAAAACGGGTCACAAATACCAGGATGGGCAATAGGAATATAGCCGGCTTGGCAATGAACTCGCTGAGCCAGAGCGGTCCGGCGACATTTGACCGAAAAAAGCTCCACAAAATGACCACCACTCCCCAAACGGTCAGGACTCGCTCAACCAATACTTCTTTTTTTTCCTCTTTCATGAGAAAAATGATAATTGATCTTTGTCTTTTTTACTAGGCTCTTTTTTCCCAAAGTCCAGATCAGCCTTGGTTTCCAGACGTTTTTTAATACTTTGCAGACCATAGGTATCCAAAAAAGGCATAATGTGTTCTTTACTAATACCCGTACACGCCAGCTTTGACATATCTACTTCAACCTCAACGTCCTGCTTAATGGTTGCCAATTGTTTGGCAAGTAATGCGCTATCCTTGTGAGTAATTAAGAGTAATCTGGTCCGCGCAGGAATATCATCAATGTGCTCATACAGACGCTCAAGAGTTTCGTATTGTTCCAACAAACCAGTGGCAGTTTTGGGGCCAATGCCCGGAATACCGGCATAATTATCAGATGAATCACCCACCAATGCCTTATAATCAACGACCTGGTGCGGGTACACGCCCAGCTTTTTCTTCACGCCATCGCTGTTAAAGCGAGACATGTTATTTACCCCCATGGTGGGCATCATCACCAGCGCACGCTCATCCACCAACTGAAGCAAATCCCGATCACCCGTAATAATAAACAATGATGCCTGCGGATGGCTGGCGCGAACATCGTGTACCACCGTACCAATCACGTCATCGGCCTCAAACCCTTCTTTCAGCAGTACCGGAATCTGGGCCGTTTCCAAAAACGATTTTACGAGCGGAAATTGCACCTTAAGCTCGTCCGGCGCCTTCGGGCGTTGCGACTGATAGGTTACCAACAGCTCTTTTCGAAAGGTCGGTTTAGGCGTATCCATACACACCACCATATGGGTAGGTCGCAGGGTATCAATGATAGAAATCAACATAGTGATGAAACCGTACAATGCATTGGTGGGTGTTCCATCGGGCGCCGTAAACGGAGGCAATGCATGATAGGCTCGGTGGATGAGCGCCGAACCGTCAATAACAACAACTACTGGTTCTATGGTATTTCCCATGCTGGACATATAGGTTTAAACGAACACCAATCACAGTGTACTCCTTTTTGAGGGGGGAAGTTACCTGTTTCCAGCGTTGCAAGCGTATCGACTACCTCCTCTGTTACTTCGTCCAAATCACGCTTACTCGCCTCAATCGAAAACTTTTTATTCGCGTCAAGATAGTAATAGGTTAAGATAATGCGATTCTGCGCTATACCCAAAAATTGCTTATCCATAACAGCGAGTGCGTACAGCCCCAACTGCAGCGATTTTTTCAGCTTTGACTCTATCGGCATCTTCCCCGTCTTGTAATCAACAACCTCATAGATATCTCCCTTTTTATCAATCCGGTCTATTTTTCCGCTTATCACGTAGCGTTTCCCTTTGGTATTAGAGGCGAGGGTAAGACTAAACATACGCTCAAGCACTACGGGTTCTCCGTGTTCTGCATGAAACGTGTCGTAGTATCGCGCAAGTATTTCTTTTCCATGTTCTTTGGCCTTGAGCCGTTCATCACGACTGCTGTACCCCACGGGAATAAATGAGTGTTCAAAGGAGCTCAACAGCTGCTCCTTACTGTCTGTTCCTCCATCACGTATATGTTGATAAAACAACTCAAGCGCACGATGAATACTTGAACCAAATGAAAGTGCGGGAGCGTCCGGCTCAGGGATGCGCAGCATATACCGATACCGGTACTGCAGTGGACAGGTGGTATAGGTGTCGATTTGTGAATACGAGTAGCGAACAATGCCGTATTTTTTTACATCATCAACCACCATCTCATTGCGCTCGCCCGGTGCTACCCCCATATCAAATATGGATAATTGCGATTCACTTTCCTCCAGCTTCCCGAGGTAATTCTGCAATTTCTTTTCACCGATTGCCTCTACGATAAACGGCGAAGGCTTTTTTTTACGTTTTCCTGATCCGTAATAATGGGAAAAGCTCAGATATAATCGGTCTTTTGCTCTCGTCATTCCCACATAGCAGAGTCGCCGCTCCTCCTGCATATGTGCGTCTCCACTCGGCAGTGTTTCGCGGATAAGTGCTTCAGGAATGGGAAGCGCTTCCTTGCGGTTGCGGCTGGGAAATCGGTCTGATACCATATTGGCCAAAAACACGATATTGAACTCAAGGCCTTTGGACCCATGAATTGTTGCAATAGTCACGGCATTTTCCACGCCAGACTCAGAGACGCCGGAAGTGGGTGAATCACCTAATTCAAGAGATAGATCAATGTGGGTAATAGCGTCGCGAACAGTCGGTTCAATACCCTCGGATTCAAGCGCCTTCAGCTGTTTATAAAAACGAGTGATGTTATCAAGGCGCCGCTGGTCTTCGGTCGATTCAATGGTAGTCAGTAGTTTTAGATAACCACTTTTATCCAAAAAATCATAGACTACCTGAGTGACCGAATGGGTACGTGAGTCTTCAAGTAATGTTAGTAGCAGCGCTTGTGCCCTCTCCACTTTCGCTTTAGTAGCGGCATTAAATAACGGAGCGTAGCGCTTCATGTTTTCAAGCTCTGGCGACAGCTCACCCTGAGAAAGCGCCCGACTGGCGTCCATGGCTTCAAATAATGACCTACCGGTTTTCTTTGCAAAATTCATAAGGTACAACGTGTCTTTATGGCTAAATGACATCACATCCATGCTCAGAATCCGATACAAACTAATTGAGTCCAACGGATTTTCCAAAAACCGCAGTAAGGCAATCAGATCACGGATTTCATTGCGGTAATACAGCAGTCCCGGTCCTACCGTTTGAAACGGAATGTGGGCCTGTTCAAATGCCTGCATGAACAACTTTGCGTGGTCATGTGCCCTTACCAGCAGTGCCATATCACCATAGACATACCCGTTGTCAGCAACCAAATGCTTAATGGTGTCGACAACTTTCTCCGCCTCTGCCTGTCCATGAGTCGCATACAATACTTCAACCTCGGTTGCGTTCTGCGTATCAGTTCGAGTAGTAATCAATTTTTTACTGATACCCAGTGTAGCCTCCAGAGTATCAGGATTATTGTGCTGGATCATGGCGTAGGAGGCATCCAAGATCGGTTGATGTGATCGATAATTATGATTCAAAATAAACTGCTTTGCATCCCTGTAGTCGTGCTGGAAATTGAGAATATTGGAGATACTGGCTCCCCTAAATTTATAAATGGATTGATTGTCATCGCCAATAACAGTTAATTGAGGGTTCTTTGATGGAGGAAACAGCAATTTCATCAGCTCATACTGAATAATGTTGGTGTCCTGAAATTCATCAACAAACCCATAGCGAAAACGCTCCCGCACCTGCTTAAGTATGGAGGGTTTGTTGCGCAGCAATTCAACCAGATAATAGGTTAAGTCTGAAAAATCCAATACATTTTTTTCCCGCTTTAGGGTTTCATATTCACCATACATATAGGCCAACTCTGTCGCTGCCTGTGCCTCCTGTTTTTCCTCTTCATTCTCTGGCTTCAAACTCTCCACATACGCTTTATACTGCGCCACTGATATGCCCTCGTCGCGAAGTCGTGAAAAATGAGTGAGCGCGCTTGATATAAATCCGTGGGGATTACCGGTTGAATGAAAATAGGTAAGCTTCATGCTTCCCAACCGCGTCCGAAACAGTGACACGGCATCAACGTCGGTGATGACACGAAATGACGGAGCAATGCCCATATGAATGCCATACTCCTGCAACAGTGATTCCGCGAATGAATGAAACGTCATAATCCATAATTGATAAAACCCATACGGAAGCAACTCATCTACCCGCTGTTCCATTTCATAGGCTGCTTTCTCCGTGAATGTCAGTGCCACAATCTGTTGAGGCAATACTTTCTTAGCGTTAATCAATGAAACGATTTTGTTCGTGATGACAAACGTCTTCCCTGTTCCCGCTCCAGCAATAATCAATGAGGGTCCTTTGTGGTACGCTATGGCTGCAAGTTGTTCTTTGTTGGGCTTCATGCGATTTTCTTGGTTTCTTTTTCTGCCTCAATCGATATGCTCTGTGCCCGCGTTAATCGCTGTCCCAGCTGCACAAAAAATTTATTCACCTGTTGAAGTTGGTTGTAGGCATTTGATAGATGCTTGTCCAGTGTTGATAATGAATCAGCAATTTTTTCATATTCTTGTTTCGATGAATGGATAATGGCCAGGATTTCCTTCGCTTCTTTTTGAATACGTACTCCCTGCAGCGACATTAACACAGCCCGTAAAAACGCATGGAACGTACTGGGTGAAACCATCACCACCCGCTTTTCGCGAGCAGCCTCCTGTATCGCATCATGCATAATAGCCTCATAGAATACTGCTTCGGAAGGGATATACATAATCGCATAATCAATAGTTCCCTGGTCGGTACGAATATATTTGCGAGCAATATCGCTAATATGCTTGATAACGTCTCGTTTAAACAACTTTTCAAATTCCTTCTTTTCTTTTTCCACCGTTGTACGATGCATTTCTTTAAAGTTTGCCATAGGAAATTTAGCATCAATCGGAATACTATCTTCCTGAAGCTTAATCAGCGCATCAACGATTTCACCATTGGGAAATGGGTACTGCAAAACAAAAAAGTCAGAGGGAAGCATTTGCTTTAACGTTTCCCCTAGAATGTGCTCGCCCATATTGCCCCGCAATTTAGGACTGCTGATATAGTCCTGCAAATCTTTCATACTTCTACCTATTTCGCTAAATTCGCCAATGCTTTTCTGCACCGTACCAATCACCTGAGAAGCTCTATCGAGACGTTCGCCCATTTCAGATGAATTTTTTTGCAGCGCATCAATAAACGTACGATGCTGTTCGCTGACCGATTGCGACATAAGCTGAGTCAACTCATCCTGGCGCTTTCTTGAATCGTTGAGATTATCCTGCAATTGTTTAAGAAAGAAGAATAAAAAAATCAAACCAATAATGAGTACTATTCCTATGAGTATCGTCAAGTCCATGTACCTACTATTTTACCAATATATTGGGCCAATATACCTGCTACAATCGTAACCAATGATTGCCACCTATCTCACACTTATTCTGGGCCTGGTTGCCATGCAACTGGTCTGGGCATTCACCGACCACGCCAAGCCCTTACAACGCCTACGCACTATAGACCTTCTGCGCACTGGGCTCATCTATGGAATAGTATTGTTACAATGGGTAAGTCACGTATATTTCCCAATGCCTCCCACATTA
>JANLHK010000038.1 GCA_024653645.1 Candidatus Roizmanbacteria bacterium
GCACTTCCCGACGTCCGTGACGGACTGAAACCGGTACAACGCCGTATTTTGTATACGATGTTCCGCCTGGGACTGACTGCCGGTGCAAAGACCAGAAAAAGCGCCACGGTAGTGGGTGAGGTATTGGGTAAATACCACCCCCATGGCGATGTGCCGGTCTATGAGGCCTTAGTGCGTATGGCGCAAACCTTCTCCATGCGCTACCCACTGGTGCGTGGTCAAGGTAACTTTGGAAGCATTGATGGTGACCCACCGGCCGCTATGCGTTACACTGAGGCTAAACTTGAAAAGATAGCAGAAGAAATTCTCATAGACTACGATAAAGAAACGGTTTTGTGGCGGGATAACTTTGACAGCACTCTGAAAGAACCCGAATATTTGCCCGGTGCGGTTCCCAACCTGCTCCTCAATGGGGCGGAAGGGATTGCGGTTGGTATGGCCACCAAAATCCCCACCCATAATCTGGGCGAGTTAGTGGATGGCGTGCTGGCAACAGTTGATACGGCGGTATTTGATAATAAACTTCCCATTGAAGAGGCGCTGGCGTCCGTCACGTTCTCAACCACTATTGACGACCTGCTGCAGCATGTCAAAGGACCCGACTTCCCAACCGGCGGTATTTTGTACAGCCAGGCAGACATCCGCGAGGCGTATGAGACCGGCCGTAAATCACTGGTGGTGCGCGGCGTTGCCGAAATTGAAGAAAACAAAAAAGGACGAGAAGCCATCATTATCACTGAGTTGCCTTACCAGGTAAACAAGGCCTCGTTGGTTGCGCGCATTGCCGAGCTGGTTACTGAGAAAAAACTGGTAGGGATCAGCGGGTTGCGTGACGAATCGGACCGCCGTGGTATTCGGGTCGTGGTTGAAATCAAAAAAGATGCTGTCGCCAAAAAAGTATTGAACAATTTGTATCTGAAAACGTCGCTACAAACCACGTTCCCCGTTAATATGGTGGCACTAGTTGACGGCATTCCGCAAACCCTGTCGCTGAAATCAATTCTTGACTTATTCTTGCGTCACCGCGCCGACATGATTATTAAGAAAACAAAATATGAACTGAAAATAGCCAAGGCACGCGAACATATTCTTGAGGGCCTTATTATCGCCATTGATAATATAGATGAGATTGTTGACATCATTAAAAAATCCGCGTCTGAGGCAGTTGCCAAAACCAATCTTATCGCCCGTTTCAGCTTTTCAGAGATTCAGGCACAGGCGATCCTTGATATGCAGCTCAAACGCTTAACCGGCCTTGAAAAAGAAAAACTGCAGGCCGAGTTGGACGCCATCCGTGCTGAAATACAACGACTGATGAAAATTCTCTCCAGCCTCGCCAATGTATTTGCTGAGGTCAAAAAAAGCCTGGTGCGCATTAAGGAAAGCTACGCCGACAAGCGCCGAACCAAAATTATTAAAAACCGACCCGGAGAATTTTCAGATGAACAATTAATCGAAAACAAAGATATGTATGTCATTTTGACCCGCGATGGCTACATAAAGTCATTACCCAAAAATACCTTTACGGCACAAAACCGCGGAGGTAAGGGTGTGATGGGCATTACCACCAACGACGGCGACACGGTCAGCAAGGTCATTGCCTGCCAGACACACGACCATATTTTGCTCTTTAGCAATCGCGGCAAGGTGTACCAGATTAGGGTGTGGGACATTCCCGAAGCAAGTCGTCAGGCAAAAGGTAAAGCGGTGGTTAACCTCATACCGATTTCCAGTGAGGAAAAAGTAACCGCTGTGTATACCTATGACCCCGGTAATACCGCATCAGTAAAGGGATTATTAGTATTTTTTGCAACTAAGCAGGGCTATGTTAAAAAAACAGCACTATCGGAATACGTTAATATACGGGCCAGCGGACTGATTGCTATTAAGCTTGAGGCTGGTGACGAGCTTATTGGGGTAGGGTTTATTAAACCCAAATGGTACATATTCCTGGTAAGCGTATCGGGCAAAGCTATTCTGTTTCCCGAAGAAAATGTACGCGAAATGGGGCGCTCGGCACGGGGAGTCCGTGGAATTAGGATGAAAGAAAAAGATGAATTTATCACTACATTGAGCGTCGTACCCGCAGAACAAATTAAAACCTGCCGTATGATTATCGTCACGCAACGCGGGTTAGGAAAAGGTGTCAAGATTTCCCAGTTCCGCATGCAAGGCAGAGGAGGGGTCGGAGTCAAGGCAGCCAACATTACGCCCAAGTCCGGTCCTATTATATTTTCTGATCTTATTGATGAAAAAAATCCTGTTGAACTACTGCTTACTTCGGCACAGGGCCAAGTAGTGCAGATTAAGTCAACTGCGGTACCGACATTATCACGTACCGCACAAGGAGTCATCATTATGCGTTTCTCAGAAAAAGGCGACCATATCGCATCAGCGACAATCGTTGAAAAAGAACATGAAGCTTGACTGTAAGTATATTACTTCACAGGTATTTGAACGTACGCAGGAACGCCTAAAAAGTGTTTACCGCAAAGACCAACCGCCCACGGTTGCCTTGTTTTATGTCGGCGATGACCCCCATATCGAACGTTTTATTCGCCTGAAGCGAGAGGCTGCTCAACAGCTGGGTATTGTATTTGATGTGATTCGCTTCCATAAAGCGCCCTTGTTTCAAACCTTTGCCTCAAAGCTCCGTGCCGTGGCACAGTCGCGCAATGTGCATGCCGTTATTATCCAACGCCCACTGCCTCCTGAGTTAAGCTCTGCGTCGCTTGAAAACTTTATTCCCTCAGTCAAAGAGGTTGAAGGACAAAAATACAAGTCACCGTACCTGCCGCCTATTGGTAAGGCAACACTGTCGCTACTGAAATACACGTTCACCCATGACTGGCATGTCAAAAACAGTGATGGCGACTTTTTCAAAAAAACATTTAAAAAACAATTCATTGTTATAGCTGGGAGAGGACCAACGAGTGGCCGCCCGATCGCGTCAACCTTGGTGCGCTACAAAATCCCTACGGTCATTACCCACAGCCAAACGCCGTACCCTGAACTGTTTTATAAGCAGGCTGATGTGCTGATTACTACCACCGGCAGGCCTATTGTTCATGAGGGATGCATCAAGCAGGGAGCGCTCTTGATGAATTTCGGCTACCGCTTTGAGGAAGGGAAAACCTATGGTGACTACCATGAGTGTGAGATTGAAAACAAAGCAGGCTACTATACTGCCGTCTCAGGCGGCACCGGCCCGCTGCACATCGCATTCCTCATGGAAAATATCGTGAGCGCGTATATCAATCAGGTTAAGAAGAAAACACGGGAAGATTAAGAGGTGGCGTGCACCCGGTCATAAAATTCTTTCTTGATAACGTTTCGCTTTGACTCCCATACTGGCTCCCGCCTACAGAGATGTTGTTTATCGTCAGCGTTGGCCAGCAGCAGCTCTACAATAATTTCAAAGAATAACGTATTCTGTGACGCTTTAACCAATACGACATCACCTTCGCGCAACAGCGATTCTTTCACATACATGCCCGCATGATAGCTATTGTCAAATATATTCATATGTTCTTTTTCAAAACCCAGTTCAAGCAGCCGTGGTCCTACATACGCTTTCATTGACGGCCCCACCAGTACTACCTCCTTTATTTGTCTCTGTATAATCACATCAGCTAGGCGCTCATGTTCATCTTTGGTTTGTGCACCCAATTCACGCATATCACCCAGTACCGCAATCTTGCGTTTTCCCGGCATCGCCTCAAGCAACTCAAGCAAGCCCAACACTGCCTCAAGACTTGAGTTATATGATGAATCAATAACCATAGAATTATGCACGCCTTCAAAAACCGTACTCCGTCCTGGGGGGAGGTGAAACTCCTCCAGAACTTTTTGAATCATATCCTCTCCTATTTTGTAGTGATGAGCAATCACACAAATGGCCAGCAAGCTATAGGCAAATGTGCGCGGCACCACGGAGGGAACATCAAATGCAGTGACGCTCCCGTCATGCAGCTGTAGTTCTATCACCGTGCGCTTGCGCTTTACCTCCCATGACAGAATCTTCCACACCGGTGCGTGGATGCCGATGGGAATAAGGGTCGGAACTGCATGCTCGTGCATAATGGCGTTAATGGGTCCACTGTCCTGGTTGTACACCATACAGAGCGCTGTTTGCATACTCGACAAAAGTAGGGTTGCGTATTCTGCAGCAACCGCATCAATTTCATCTCTGTATAATCCCTGTTTCACCAGTCGACTAAACTGTTCAGTATGAGTGGCAGAACTGCTGATCCAGACAATAGCCTGGGGCTTAATAAATCGTGTAAAAAATTCAATTTCTCCGGGCCTATCAGAATCCAATTCCACCACATACAGTTTTTCTGTTGGCGGATGGATCATGCGGCGCAGGCAAGCAAAGGGAGCCTGAAAAATCATTACTGCCATTTCCTTGTTGGAGTAATCATGAGCAGTGATTCCCAGTATGTTGAGTGGCACACCGAATGCGCTGTTGGCCTTTTTGCTAAACGCCACGGTATATGATGTTGCTAAGACTTTTTGGAGCAGGTACAGCGTCGAGGTTTTTCCGGCAGAACCGGTCACGGCTATGATCGACGGATGCCAGCGCGCGAGCACCAGTCGGGCAAAGAAACGGTAATAGGACGCGACAAAAAAATAGAGTTGACTTTTCATGTCAAGAAAGTATAGCATGAATAAAGTAGGCCGTTTAAGCGGCAGTAAAAGAGGTGAAAATCTGGCAATAGAGTGTTTTTTGTGCTATTAGCACTCTCGATGAATGAGTGCTAAATCTTCTTTTTTGCACATATACACTACTGGAAGGCTCTAAAACCCACTATTTTTCCTGAAAGAGTTTCATGAAGGTTTCTTTTGGTATCGTTACCGTACCTACCTGTTTCATCAGCTTTTTTCCTTTTTTCTGCTTGTTCAGAAGTTTATCTTTGCGCGTCCGGTCGCCTCCGTACATGCCAGCCGTCACATCTTTGCGCAACGGGGAGATGCGTTCGCTGGCTATAATGCGGCCCTGATAGAACGCCTGTATACGAACCTCAAACTGCTGACGGGGAATCAGCTCACGGAGCCGGGAGGTAATAAACCGGGCCTTTTCTTCAGCGCGCTCCGCAACCACAATTTCCGAAAACTCATCCACCACCGTTCCATTCAACAATATCTGCAAGCGCTCTGCTTTCACGACTCGATAATCAATCAATTCCCAGTCAATGCTGGCGTAGCCTGATGTGATGGTTTTCAGCCGATCAAAGAATGAAGTGATGATTTCAACTAGCGGCATCTCGTAGGAGATAACGACCTGTCGGGCGTTATCCATACCCGTGAAAATTCCGCGCGAGTCATCACATAAACGCATCACGGCTCCCACATATTCAGGACGGGTAACCACCGTCAATTTAGCAACCGGCTCCAAAAACGTATCACCCTCTTTCCGGTACTCGACCTGCGGTGGAGTCAGGATGATACTCTGTCCGAATTCTCGCTCCAGCCGCTCACGGGTAACATCGGCATGCAGCAATCCCAGAAACCCCACATGAAGACCCGCACCAAACGCATTGCTGCCAATCTGGCTATACTGCAGCGCGGCATCGTTCAGTGTTAGTTTATCCATGGCCTTTTTCAGCAGGGGGAAATCGTCAGGTTCAGTGGGAAACACCGAAGCAAATACCATCGGCTTTGATTCCTTGTAGCCGGGAATGGCGATGGGTTTGGATGCCTTTGCTCGAATGGTATCACCCACGCGAACGTCATGAATATCCTTCAGGCTGGTAACAATATAGCCAATTGATCCGGCGGTTAGTTCAGTCTGCTTGGTTAAGTCAGGCAAAAAGATACCCACCTCCTGGGCAGTAAAGGTACTATTGGTGGCAATGAGTCGAAACTCAGAACCGGCAGTGA
>JANLHK010000077.1 GCA_024653645.1 Candidatus Roizmanbacteria bacterium
CTCGAGTATTTCCGGTATCGGTATGGCAAAGACTGGCTGCTGGTGGTTGATGAGTCACACATGACGGTACCGCAAGTACGAGGTATGTTTAATGGTGACTACAGCCGTAAGCAGAATTTGGTGTCATATGGATTCCGGCTGCAGGCGGCATTTGATAATCGTCCCCTTAAGTTTGAGGAATTTCTGGAGAAAATTCCCCAGACTATTTATGTATCGGCAACGCCGGCTCCGTGGGAGGTCGATCGGTCAGGGAAACAGATTGTTGAGCAATTGGTACGCCCAACGGGCATACCCGATCCGGAAATTACCATACGCCCGGTGACGGGGCAGGTTGATGATCTTATCAAAGAGTGCGTGGCCGTTGCCGCGCGTAAAGAGCGGGTTTTGGTAACTACCCTTACGAAACGCACCGCAGAAGATTTGAGTGCCTATCTGAAAGACAAAGGTATTCGAGCTCAGTATTTGCACAGCGACGTTAAAACACTGGAGCGCAGTGATACGCTTGATAAGTTGCGTAAAGGTGAATACGATGTGCTTATCGGTGTTAACCTACTGCGCGAAGGCCTTGATTTGCCGGAGGTAACACTGGTTGCTATTTTAGATGCAGATCGCGAAGGCTTTTTGCGTAGCAAAACCGCATTCATTCAAATTATGGGGCGCGCAGCGCGCAATGTGAATGGCCGCGTGATTATTTATAGTGATGCCATGACCGGCTCGCTATCGGGCGCCATTGATGAGGTTCGTCGTCGTCGTGAATACCAGGTGGCGTATAACAAAATACATAACATTACGCCTAAAACTATTCAAAAGCCGATCCGTGAGCGGCTGATGTTGGACGAGGACGTGTATTCGCTCACCGGTGTTGTAGATTCAAAACGAAAATATAATGCGAGCGATCTTGACGAAATATCGGCAGAGGGCCTGACGGCCTACGACAAGAAAAAACTGGTTATGTCTCTGAAGCGGCAAATGAAGCGCGAGGCGGATAACCTCAATTTCGAAGTCGCTGCCGCTCTGCGCGATAAGGTACGACAACTGGAAGGTTGAATCCTATAGTATTTTTGATATAATTCAGTATGGGTATCAATAAAGATGCATTAGTACCTTCTGAGTGGAATCAATTTGCTTCAGATCCATTATGGAGTCATGTGCATGAAATTGAAGCTCCGACATCTTCTCATTTACCGGTAGTAGCAGTGAGTAGAAATAGATTTCCTTTACTGTATCCGAGCGTTGATGCAGAAAAGGAGCAACATTATGGACCACAGACCGCAACGTTGCCTGATGGTAGCAGTTGGCAGAGTTCACGGCAATATCAATATAATCCAATAACGGCACCCCACTATTTTTCTCCGGTCGACCAGGAATATTTAGATATATATAAAGATGATCTCGCATTAACTTCTCTGATTCGTTTTCGCAATACTATGATTGCCCCCAGCAAAAGGGTTGTTTGGGTTGAGCCTGGATCAAACAACGATGAAAAGAGTTGGAAATTTTTCTCCGAAACTTCGGAGAGCGTTAGAGCAGATATGCGATTTGTATACCCATCGGGAGCGCCTGATACCGGTGTACAGAGAATATTAGGATATCGTTTAGGAACAGGAACTGTACCAGTTGAAGATGTACCACAATTACAAAGACTATCACAAAAGGCAGGTTTTTTTATAGAGCCGAGTGAGATTAGAACAGCGGGTGTCTATGGAGTAGCTAAGAATTACGTAGATCAGTTAGTTGAACAAGGGAAGTTGGTAACGGCGCACAATATAGAAGATTACTTTATGAATATTGTCTTTTGGTTGGTTTCGGCGTCACAGGCCGCAGTTGCTGCTGGCGACTTCTTTACGTTACCTTATTTTTCTACACGTTTCGATGTTGAAATGTATCCTCCCGTAATTTTTTTGCCGTATATTGCGGCCGCTATGGAAATATATATAAAAAGCATTCCTCAGTACATGCCTAACGACAATAAATATCCAGTTAATACGTTAACACCGGTAGTAAGTAGAATGTACGAGTTTATGGGAAACGTAATACAGCATGAAATACATGAAGGCTCAATAACTCAAACATCTCCTGTTTTGCAAACAGTGACTACAGCGATCAACGAAATGGAAAAACCTTTTCTGCGAGCCATTAATGGGGTCGTTCACAATCCAACTTCATGGAATAAAGCTGATGTAGGAAACAGAGCAAAAAGCAAAACGCATTCATATGGAGAAATAAGTAATGAAATCAGATCACATGGCGCACGGTTGCCCAAAAATAGAGAAATCAATTATTATTACCGAGCTCGCCGAGGAAACATTTAACTATCGCTATTCTTAGTTTGTTCACTGGAAAGGCACTGATATTGTGTGCTATACTGACCAATTCATGGCAGAAATTCGCATAAAAGGCGCACGGGTTCACAACCTCAAAAATGTTGATGTGACGATTCCCAAAAATAAGCTGGTGGTATTAACCGGTGTATCGGGTTCAGGGAAAAGTTCACTGGCATTTGACACGCTGTATGCCGAAGGGCAGCGGCGGTATGTGGAATCGCTTTCATCCTATGCCCGTCAGTTTTTGGGCATTATGGAAAAGCCTGACGTTGATATGATAGAAGGCCTGTCTCCGGCGATTTCGATTGATCAAAAAACCGCCTCACACAATCCCCGGTCTACAGTTGGTACCGTAACTGAAATATACGACTATCTGCGTTTGTTGTATGCACGAATCGGAACTCCGTATTGCCCCAACTGTAATATTCCGGTAAAGCGCATGTCGGCAGATGAAATTGTAGAAACCATGATCGCCGACGCCATGGCCCACGTAGCAGAAGACAAAATGCGCACCCATGGATTTTTGGTGTTTGCTCCGGTGGTTAAAAACAAGCGCGGTGAATTCAAGGAGTTATTTGATAATGTGCGTTACAAAGGTTTTTCTTCGGTGCGCATTGACGGCTATTATTATGACCTGGATAACGAAGACCTGTTTATATTCAAAAATAACAAACATACCATCGATATCATTATCGATCGTTTTTCACTTGATAAGACCCTTATTAAAGATGAAGCGCGCATGGCAGAGCTTCGGTCGCGATTGTTCCGCGCCATTGAAAACGCATTGGCGTTAACCGATGGACTGGTTTCATTGGGGCACATTACTGATACAGGTTTTGATATACCGGTAAAACCAAAAGAGGTGCAAGAGCGCATATATTCTGAACGGTTTGCCTGTCCGCAGTGCGGCACGTCGTTTACTGAAATCGAACCCCGATTGTTTTCCTTTAACTCTCCTATCGGAGCGTGTACCGAGTGCCGCGGTTTGGGTGTGGTATTACGGGTTGATGAAAACCGGTTGTACAACAAATCACTGACCCTGGCTGAGGGTGGTTTTTTCCCGTTTAGCCGTATTATGCATCACGATACCTGGTTTGGTCGGCTCGTTCGTGAAGTGATAGAGAAGCACCACATTAATATCGCCACTCCTATTGGGGAGCTCAGTGAGGAAGATCGTAATATTCTGCTGCATGGAAGCGATACCGTATTTCATGTGCGGGGAAGAAACCGGGAAGGAGCCATGACCTCTATCCACGAAAAATTTCGTGGTTTTGCCGGAGAGGTGCAGCACCGGTATTATGATACCTCCGAAAATCAATCTGATTATGAACGCTACATGATCGAAGAAATATGTCCGGTATGCAATGGCAAACGGTTGAACGAACTGGCTCTGCATATTAAATTGCAGGATAAAACAATTTCTGACTTATGCGATCTGTCAATCCATGACGAAGTTACTTTCTTACAGAATCACGAAAAGGGTTTGGGTGGACAGGATAAAACCATAGCTACTCCGATTTTGAAAGAAATTTATGCACGGCTCCATTTTCTGGACGAAGTTGGTTTGTCGTATTTAACCCTTGCCCGGCGCGCCAGTACCTTGTCGGGAGGAGAAGCACAGCGCATACGATTAGCTTCTCAGATTGGTACAGGATTAACTGGTATTACCTATGTCTTGGATGAGCCCAGCATTGGATTGCATTCGCGCGACGTATCACGCCTTCTGGGTGCTCTCATTAGATTGCGCGATCTGGACAATACCGTTGTGGTGGTTGAACATGATTGGGAGACCATTGAACACGCTGATCACATTATCGATTTTGGACCTAAGGCCGGAAAACATGGTGGGCAGGTAATAGCAGAAGGAACGGTAGAGGACATAAAAAAGAGCAGTCAATCTATTACCGGCGCCTATTTATCGGGCAAGCGTCGT
>JANLHK010000086.1 GCA_024653645.1 Candidatus Roizmanbacteria bacterium
TCATGGTTGTTTTTTATATATATGTCCGCCCATTTCATAGGGTACCTGCGCCGTTATGTCACCGTTGGTAAAATCAATAGTCGAGATGAAATATTTTAACACCACTTTGAGCGCACCTTCCTGCTTAAATCTTCGTATAGAAAAAATATAGGAAGGTTTTGGTAATTTTTTGGTTATTACTCCGGCTTTTTTTGCACGTACTAATAAATCGACATCCTCCGGAAAAAACTTCTTTTTATCCATTGTTCTTCTTACGGTAAATCCTCCTAAATGATGGTAAAAATTTCTTTCAATAACTATAAGCCCGCCGGTAACTAGCGGCCGTGGAAGCATTTGCGAAGCGTCAATACTGGCATTAATCAATCCCACAAAAGGATGTAGATAGGCTACAGATGCATCAAAGTCAATATACGGCAAGGCTAATAAATACTTCCGTTTTTTTAACACACCATACAGTGTTTGTAAAAAACCCTTGGGGATTCGCGCATCCGCATCAACAAACACGAGATACGTTCCCTGTGCCACTGAAGCACCCCTGTTGCGTTGGTATGAAAGATTTCTTTTTTTTGATAGCAGTATCGAAATAGACAAGAGGGATGCAAATTGCTCAACTTTTTTTACCGTTGCATCGTGCGATGTTCCATCAACCACAATTACCTCAAAATTGTTATTCGTTTGCGCCGCCAAGTCACTGAGTATATTGGGCACATACTGCTCTTCATTAAGGGTAGGAATTACTATGGTAAAAAAAGGTTTTGTGTTTTTCATGAGGGTATATTGTACTACGATCTGCAAAGGGTGATCCCATAGACCGATCTCATTCCCGCGTTATGAAGCGCTTGTGTTGCTGTGCAGAGAGTAGTTCCAGTGGTGATAACATCATCCACCAGGTATACCGACGTAAAACCCTGTGATGATGCGTAAAACATACCGCTATCCAGCCGTCGTTCATTCCTACCCCTACTTGCCTGATTGGGTGTTTCTGTGATTTTTGATACAAGTGCCCGAACCGGAAGATGCATAATAGAGCCCACCTGACGAGCAATGTGCTCAGATTGGTTAAATCCCCGTTTTCGAACAGCATCCTTACTTAAGGGAACATAGGTTATCGCCTGGGCTTTTATGTAACGCTGTAATGTTAATAGATCAAGGCGGTGAGAAAACGGAATATGCTGGCACAGCTCATGTATGGCGGTTGGGTTAGGGAAGCGATATTTAGCGCTTCGTACCACTCGACCCGCCATGCCGGCGTACCAAAATATCGAAAATACCCCCTGCAGTGTTGGTTCGTTATCAAGTCGACATGATTGATGCATAATACCCAGCGGTGTTTCTTTTTTGCACCAAAAACAGGTTTGTTTTTTATATGGAGTCAAGCGTCTACTACAAGCATCACATAACACGACACCGGGACGACGATTACAACCACAACAGAAGGTGGGAAAAATGAACTCAGCGAGCCAAAACAGCGGTGCGTATCTCATGCATGAGTTTTGGGTGCTCCTCCAAATACGTACGAGCCTGATCAACGCCTTGCGCTATAGTTTCGCCTTTATACTTTAGGAATGATCCACTTTTAGCAAAAATTCCTTTCTGGACCGCCAAGTCAACCAATGAACCTAATGAGTCTATGCCGGTGGGGGTTATGGTAATTTCTGCCTGCTTAAACGGAGGCGCCACTTTGTTTTTTATCACCTTAAATCGCGCACGACTACCCACCACCTCATCACCCTTTTTTAGTACTTGGATACGCCGTACATCAATGCGAATTGATGCATAAAACTTCAGCGCAAGACCACCAGGGGTTGTTTCAGGATTTCCAAACATAATACCTATTTTTTGCCTCAATTGATTGGTAAATATAGCCGTTGTCCTTGATTTAGAAAGGGCACCGGTTAGCTTTCGCAATGCTTGTGACATAAGGCG
>JANLHK010000041.1 GCA_024653645.1 Candidatus Roizmanbacteria bacterium
GCAAAATGGCGCGTACTCTATAGCATCAGACTGCCCATTTTGTCCGGGTAACGAAAGTCAAACACCCAAAGAAATCGACCGTATTGTTGGTACTGATAACGCTATTTCCCAATGGCTAACCCGCGTCATCCCTAATCAATACCCCATTACCGATATCCACGAGATTATTATCCACAATCCGGATCACTGTAAAGAGATTGAAGACCTCAGTTTGTTTGAAATGAAGCAGGTTATGATTATGTACCAAAAACGGCTGCAAACTCTCAGTAATGATGGAGTACCAATTTTATTTCGTAATAAAGGTGAAATAGCCGGAACCAGCATGCCCCACCCTCATAGCCAGATTATTGTACTTCCTAAACAAATTAATTTGGGAGCACTATCACTTGAGCCATTGCACAATATTGTGTATCGCAATAACTATTTTGTCATGTACTGTCCGGACTTTTCCCAATACCCCTATGAAGTGTGGATCACCCACAGCAGGCTTATTGGCATAGAGATCCGTTCTGAAGTAGTCTCGAACGTTAATTTTACTGCTTTTACCCCTGAAGAGCTTGAGGACCTCGGTGCCATCATGCAGGAGCTGATCCGTGCCATGAAAAAGTTACTGGGAGATGATTTCGCGTATAACTACTACATTAGTCCCTATCCTCCCTTTTATTTGCGTATTATTCCCCGTGTGCTTATTCGTGGAGGGTTCGAGTTGGGAACCGGTCTTTCTACCAATACCGTGGATCCACGGGACGCGGCCGAAGAGCTAAAAAAATACCTTACCCGTTAAACCCCATACGCGACTTCTTTTAATGCAGGATCAGCTTTCTCATGTACTGAATTCATTTTTGTTGCCCCCCCGTACACGGCCCAACCGCAGGCAGTATCAGATCCACACGGGCACCGGATATGTTCACCTTTGTTTTTCATCTGCAGGCCATCAACGACAACTTGCTCTTTGCATCCCGGACAGGTAACCACACGCCGCTCTTTATCCTGACCGAAGAGGGTGAGCAGCCAGACATCAGGTGACTCAAGCGGGCTCCCCATGCGCGTCTTGTTCTGTAATTCCATGCCGCACAGATAAAAGGATACCTCCTGGTTGGATAGCCATGCCTCTATGTCTTCGGTTGACCCTGCTGCCAACTGCGCTCGGACTTTCGTATCAGTTTTCTGAGCAACAGCACCCAAACCGGTGCGCATCGCAACGAGGGTATAGTGTGCCACCAATGCCCGTTTTTTTTCAGCTATTGCCTCATCCTCACTCATGGTGCCATGTTTCAATGCCTCTCCCAGGCGCAAATCCAATTCAACCAGGGCATCAATAACATCCGGTGAGTGTTCAGATACCAATTGACACCGCCGTCCTACCTCTCCCACCCCACTTCCATACAGTTCATGCTTAATACCTTCAGTAATCGCCGGTATATCGCTTGGTTTTACCGTAAAGGGAGTGTTCAGTATCTCGGTTGTCGATAAACCCGATATATCTTGATGAAAAAGTCGCTGCACCAACTGTTGAATGCGCGGCAGGTTTGATCCTTCTGCAAGATATTCAGTGATCGTAACTTTATCTGCCTGCTCATCAAATGAGGGAATGCGTACTTTAAAGATTCTTTTTTTATCAAAGTAACCCAATTCCTTAACCGCCTGGGGATCAATCGCATATGCCTCTTCAGGGAATGGCGAAATGGTTATGAAGGATTGCTCATGAAAGCCATGGTTGGTAGCCAGCATATCAAGACTTTCCTGTTCAGCCAATTCAGCCAGCCGTCGTCGATATTCTATTTCCAGTACTGTACGACGGCTCGCATCATGCTCATGTCGTATCCTCTCTCGCATTGAAGCAATACCGCGCTTCATCGTATCACTAACAAACCCTAAACCACTGACCATAAACTTCCCCTGCTCCCGGTCGTACGGGAGGGTATAGATACTTTTACTTTCAGGATTGACCGCTTCCATCAGAGCCGTAAACTCCTGGGTGCGCATATACGGTACAATTGATTCAACCCGATTCTGCTCCAGTGCAGTGCGTGCTACATTGATTTCTCCCATTAAAGGATCCGTATGCACAGGAAGATTTTCCTGAAATGTTGTTGTTAGGTGTGAGGGTGCTACCTCTGTTGTTATGACATTCATGATTTTGTGGTTCCTGCTCGGGAACTGTTTCTTATTACCGTCTCGGAGGTGTTGGGAGGGTACTCGGACTATAACCGCTGCGGCACAGTGATGGAGTTTCACCATCTTCCCCCTCTTGATTCCAAACCGTTCGGATATGCTGCAAAACCTGACTATACTCCCCTTGCTAAAAAAAAACAAGTGTGACACAATCTGCTCATGCGTTGTCCGCACTGTGATACTATTTTCGAAGCCTACCATGCCGGCTCAGTTCGGGCGAATCGCTGTCCCCAATGCCATGCTTTGTTGTTTAAAAATAACGATGTTCATTTTTTAAGCTATGATGAAGCAGCACAAATTGCTGACGATAATATTAGTGTTATTCTTAACAAAAGGCTGTACTTATGCCCCAACTGCAGCAGTGTGATGGAAAAAAATGAGCTGGGATATCACTGCCCTCACTGTGGAGGCCAACTAACCAGCTCCGGCTTGCTGATGGCTGACAAGAAAAAAAGAATTGAGGAGTTGCAGGAGGAACGACCAGGATTTACTTTTGGCCAGCTGCGCGGCACGGTGATTGTCGCTTCCGTCGCCATGCTCTTTTTTGTGAACTATATTATACTGTCCCGCCTTTCCACCCGATCAACGGTCAATACCGAAGCGTCCAGCATAGTTGAATCAGTACATGTCCAGCGTCAGAACGGCGGCGATATCCTCGTCCTGTTTACCACTCAAGACTCGTATCGTTCAAAGCTGCTCGTTGAAGAACAAAAGCAACAAACCTACTTTACCATCAGTGATACTCCTCAGTTAGCTCATATGGTCAGCATTCCCTACAACTTGAGGGAAGCCCGTATGACTATTATTCTGATTGATCAGGAAGGGGCAGAGGCTCGAAGCGACACCATGAGTGTACAGGAATTACTCTCTGCCGAAGGTCAATAACTGCCTCATTTTATATATCAGAACGTATACAAAGAATACTAAAAGCTTCATTTGCCGTTTTATTCGCCACGGCTGCATCACTAAACGAAAGAGCCACTCCATTCCGATTTTCCGTAAAAAATGAGGTGCTCGCGGTGTAACACCAGACAAAAAATCAAACGCACCTCCCACGCCGATTACCACGGCATTTTTAAATAGCTCTCTGTGACGCTCTATCCACAATTCCTGCTGGGGAGAGCCGAAAGCAACAAAAACTAAACGGGGCTTTAATAGGCTCACTATGCTAAAAATGGCATCCGTCTCTGACTTTTTTTGGTTAAAAATGTCGTTATAACCTTCAACTGCTGTTATTCCCAGGCCGTTTTGATTACTGCCATAGCACTCTCTTACCTTGTCTGCTACTTTGCCTTTGCCGCCGATTAAGCACACTGTCAAGCTATTTCGATAATTGGCTCTCAAGAGCTTTTCCATGAGGTCGACCCCTGTTACCCTGGGTACCCGTACCCCGAATAGGGTTTGGATTGCTACAACAACCCCAATACCGTCGGCTATAACGAAATGGGCTGTCCTGACAGCCTCCATGAAACTTTTGTTCTCTAATGCCATCATAACCGTTTCAGGATTCAGTGAAACAATGTGCTGCATACCTGACCTTTGTGAGTAGCCCTTTTGAATTGACTCTAAGATATCGTTATAATCGGCAAAGTTGAGCTTGGCTCCAAAGGCAGTTAATTCAGTCATATTGGTCTATTTTACTATAAGTTTATATATATTAATAGTTTAAGAGAGTTTAGATTAAAATTGAACAACTTTACTACTCATATATTGGTACTTATTTATCATAAATTAGGTAGAAATTTGGCATTGAATATAATTTATGCTCTAAGTCAAAAAATTTAAACATTTTGTTTTCATTTTTTTAAACTGCACTAGCTATAAAAATATGAAATATTTACTCTAGGTTATTAACGCCCTGCTGCCCGCTTATACAGACTGAAATGCTCGGCGATCATACCCAGTCCTTTAATCACGCACAGCAGCGGTTCCTCCGCAATAAAGCAGGGAATGTTCAGCTCTTCACTTAAGTATTTATCCATACCCCGCAGAAGTGCGGTTCCCCCGGATACAATAGCTCCCCGCTCCACAATATCCGCCGACAGCTCGGGAGGTATTTCTTCAAGGACCCGACGAGCGGTATATACGATACTGTGCAGCGGCTTTTGCAGACTTAACGACAATTCGCGCTCAGACAGATCAATCCGTTTCGGTAAGCCAGTTCTCATATCCCGCCCTTTTACTTCAATGGTGATCGTGTCGCTGGTCTCCTTCAGGTTGGCGTTTGCATGCTCCATCTTTAGCTGTTCTGCCGTACGCTCTCCGATAATCAGGGCATATTTCTTTTTCAGATGAGCAATAATAGCCTCGTCCAGCTTATTTCCTCCAATACGCTCACTTTTGTACGATACCAGCTCACCCAGTGAAATAACGGCCGCCTCAGTGGTACCTCCTCCTATATTGATCACCATATTACCCGACGCCTCAGCAATGGAGAGCTGCGCACCGATGGCAGCAGCGAGTGGCTCCTCTATCAAGTAGGTGCTGCGTGCTCCGGCTGCGGCACAGGCATTTGAAATAGCACGACGCTCAACCTGCGTTGCCCCGCCAGGAATAGTAATAAGCACTTCCGGCTTCATAAAGGTAAACCCAACCGTTCTGCTCAGGAAATATTCAATCATAGCCTTGGTCACGTTGTATTGCGCGATAACTCCGTCTTTCATCGGTCGGGATGCAACAATAGTTCCGGGCGTGCGTCCAATCATTTCTTTTGCCTCACTTCCCACCGCAACAATACGCTTATCCATGAGGGAGTACGCCACCACGGTGGGTTCACGAAGGACAATCCCCTGTTTCTCAACATACACCAAGGAGTTGGCGGTCCCTAAATCAATGCCAACGCGCTTGGTGAAGAACATAGATTTCATTATACGTCATCGATAGATTATGTAGTAGAGCGATACTAGTATGCTACAATATCTAGTATGAAGATTTTTATGAGATTATTGTGGATGTTGCTGGTCGCAGGGAGCGTCATACTAGTCTCCGGAGCCATTTACCTGTTTGCCAGCGGGTACCAGTTTAATCTCAGTACTCAATCACTACAAGGCAAAGGAATTATCATTACCAACTCCTACCCGAACGATTCAGAGCTTATTATAAACGGCAAGCTGGAAGGCGTCACACCGAAAACGCTGTATTTATCACCGGGCACGTATACTGTATCAATCCAGAAAGAAGGATATACTAAGTGGACCAAAACATATCATATTAAACAAGAGGTGGTGTACCGTACCGATGCCCTGCTGTTTTATCTCAATCCCTCGCTTTCCCCCCTTACCAACCGCGGTGTGATTCGGCCGACCCGTTCATCCTCAGGAGATGTCGTGGTATATATTAAACCTGAGGTGGAACAAGTAACCGCCCCATTACCGAGTGAGGAAGAAAGCAGTGGTATTTTTTTGCGCTCATTAGGATCCCGTACCCTCAGCTTATTTAGCGGGACCAACCTGCTCCTGCCCTTTTCTCAGTTTCCCGGGAACGCTGACTTGACCAAAACCGAAATGCTCTTTTCTCCTGATGAAAAAAACTTATTGGTACTGTTTCACACCGAAGACGACACACTCATTACGGTGTACCTTATATCAATCGCTAATCCCGACTCCTACCTCGATGTCAGCCTTTCATTCCAAACCCTACTTGAACGGTGGAATAATGAGGCGCAGGACTTACGTGAGAAAATTATCGAGGCCCAGCATCAAAAAATACAGCAAGCACTCCGTAAGGGCACTTATCTGTTGCAATTCTCACCTGATGATAAAAAACTGCTGTACTTCGGTATTGATACCGTGTCCCTACCCAGAGTCATTAATCCCCCCATCCAAAGCACCTCGCCGGTTGCAGAAGCAAGAACCATCCGCCCAGGTTTTTTCTATGTGTACGACATCAAGGAAGACCGCAATTATGAGTTGAATCTGTTTCCCCAACAAAGTCAAACGCTCCTGCAGGGTGTTGCACAATTAAGTCAAACGCAAAATGTCAATCAGAGCGATTACGTGCAACGCATGCTGCAACGACAATCGCTGTTTGGCAGCATTGCCTGGTTCAGCAATTCTAAAAATCTGGTGCTTAACCAGGAAGACACCATATCCATGATTGAGTATGATGGCAAAAATCGCACGGTCGTATATTCAGGCCCTTTTGAACAATCACTCTTTGGTACTACCTCAGATGGACGGGTACTGATTCTTACTAACCTGAATCCCAAGCGCAATGCCCTTCCTGATTTATATGCTATCAGCATTAAATAATGGCAAAGAAAATCGACTACGAATATATAACCCTGCTGGCAACCCGGACCTTCGGAAATGCCCTCATCCTGGTGAGCCTCCTTATTATCGGAAAAATATTCGGACCAGCACTGTCACAGGAGGTACAGTTTGGGTATAAACAACTGCGGGGGGTTAAAACCGTCGTTGCATCACCCAGCAGACCCGCTCCAACCATACTGCCACAGAGACCTAACGCGTTCGCCTCAGCATTACAGTCATTGCAGCAAACCCAGGAAGTGATTACGCCCATTGACACCCAATTTTCGGTGGTGATTCCTAAGATTTCCGCCAATAGCCGGGTGGTTAAAAATGTCGATGCCGCCAACTATGATGAATATATTGCTGCGTTAAAAGTAGGCGTTGCTCATGCGCGCGGAACTGCACTGCCCGGTGATCGCGGTCATATGTACCTGTTTGCACACTCAACTGACAACTTTTTTAACGTTGGTGCATACAATGCGGTATTTTACCTGTTATATAAGCTCGAAAAGGATGATGCTATCTATATCTTCTATAACGGCAAAAAGTTTGCCTACCGGGTGACCGAAACGCGTATTATTAATCCTGACGAGCTTGAGTATCTGACCCGCGACTCATCAGAGCCGTTTTTAACCCTCCAGACCTGCTGGCCTCCCGGCACTACGCTAAAACGCCTGCTGGTATTTGCCCAACCGGTGGTAGAATAAAGTCAGTATTTGTCCCTGTAGTTTAATGGATAGAACCGGGGTTTCCTAAACCCCAAATCCCAGTTCGACTCTGGGCGGGGACACTCGATAATCTTTTTTTCTGACTATCTCATCACGTCTTCTTCGACGCGGGTATACGAAAGTATCTCGTGCTTAGTGAACCACAAAGCCACTTCATACTGCGCCTCTTCCACGTCACCCGACGCATGAAGCAAGTTCTTAATCGGGCGCTTGCCGGTATTGGCCAGGTATGATGAGTCATAGGAATAATCACCACGGATAGTACCGGGAGCAGACAGTAAGGGCAAGGTATGTCCCACCAGCTTGCGCACTAACTCGACGGCATGTGGCCCTTCAAGAACGAGTGCAATAACAGGCGCGGCCGAAATCATTTCTGCCAGCCAATCACGAATCATAAGGCCAATGACATGGGCATCATCAGTACCTAGCTCTTTTTTTGCATCAAAGCCAAGTTTTTGGTAATTCTCAAGGGTTTTGTTTCCCATACCATTAATAAAGGGGGCACGATCTTTGGGATAATGCTTGTCTGCCAGCTCTTTTGATACCTTAAGCATTTTGGCAGCCACAATTTTGAGGCCAACTTTTTCGAAACGAGAAATAATCTCTCCAACCAGTCCGCGCTGTATGGCGTCGGGTTTAAAAACAATGAGTGTTTGTTCCATATCGGTATTCTACACAACTATTGGGTGTATAATCAATAGGTAGAATGAAAGTATATTTCACCGGCTCTATTGTTGGTAAAAACGAGTACCTGAAGGACTACCAACGAATTATAGACATCCTGCACCAGCAAGGTTGCGAGGTACAGAGTGACCATATTATGCAATCCTCACCCTCAAGTATCCGTATGCTTAAGCGTGAAGAGCGCCTCGCCTTTCATGCCAAACTTGAGCGTTGGATACAGGATTGCGACTGTGTGGTAGCAAATGTTTCGTTCCCCAGTATTAGTGTCGGCTATGAGATTGCTATGGCACTGCACCAAAATAAACCCGTACTGGTACTCCATGCCTTAGGCACTAAAGCCCCTAATCTGCTAGCTGATTCAAAAAACGATTACGTCATCTGTGAAGCCTATACTCAACATTCGCTTCCGGAACTCATTGAGGAGTTCATCCGTTACACCAAATCCCATGTGGAGATGCGCTTTACCTTTTTCATTACGCCGCGTATTGCAGCCCACCTTACCGAAATAGCGAAAAAAAAGCACATGCCCAAATCGGTATACCTGCGTGATTTGCTTGAACGTGAGATTCGCTGATCTGTCTGTATAGTCAATACATCGTGGTTACCCATCTCCTCTTGCAGCTGTGACCCCTACAATTGGTTTATGACATCTGAAGACGGCATTGTTCAAGAAACAATCAAGACGCCGGAACATCTTATTACGCTTGAAAAACCACTCCCCGGGCCCTTTATTGGTGCGCAAGAGGCCTATGGCGCCCTGCCTACTGTGACTGCAAAAGCGCGAGAATATGGTGGACCAGAATATGCCCGATGGCAGGCAATGCGCATTGCCGCACCCCAGTTGGACGCCAATAGAAATCCCCTTTTTAAAGGTCCCACTCGTTATTTTTCTGGCCTTGAAGGTTGGTATCTCGAGTACCCTCCTCAAGAGGCGCTCAAACGCCTTGCCGGAACGGGACATGGTATAAACCGTGCGTTAGATCGCCTCAATGATCATACCTGGGGTACCAGCGATAGGCTCAAAAGAACATTACGGGGGGAGCTATTTGACCCTCAATCAGTAGTATTAGCCGAGGAGTTGTTCATGGACATAAAAAACCGGCTCCAAGCATACGCGAATCCTAATGCAAAACAATTTCGGAAAGAAACGGCAGATTATGTAGCTCAGTTCCCCAATGCAGGCGTAAAATTTGTAGAAGATGCTACCGGAAAACTCGTCAAAAATACGGTTACCGTTCCCATATTCCCCCAAAGTCCCGGTATTTATGAACGCCTGTTAATTACGTCTGATATGCTTACTCCCCAGGAGTGGCATGATCTAGAAATTCTGGTCGCTTTAGGCAGTATGACCCATCCTTTGTGCCACGCTATGGTCAAACGAGGTGTGTTAAGTGATGAATTAAAAGAAGCGCTCAAACCAACACTACACGCAATAGGAGACTACGATCCAGTCACGCCTCATCCGTATGTGAGTTTACCTCCAGAACCACACCACGACTACCCCCCGGCTCCTGGCATCATTGACCAGAGCTTTATAAATAGAGATCCGCCACCTCCCGTACACTATATGCTAAAAGTAGAAGATCCACGAGCCCCTGGAGTGATTACCTGGCAGAAACAATGCCTTGATAGTGTGAGCGCCTATCTCAATAGCCGATTGGGTAAACAAGTTGCCCGCTTAGGCATCAGTTCTGTCTATAGCCCCCGGGTAGTGTTTAGCCCCAAAGACAGAATATATCAGGTGGTCCCGAGCACCATTAATACCGGATCGGTTATCATCGATAACGATTTCCCCCGTGAATTGGCCTGTGTGGTGCAATCATACAAAGAACGATATATATCAGAAACTGAAGAAGAAGCGAGGCGTCATAAAAAGCCTGGTGATACCGCTCTTTCTGCTGAAGAACGGCTCATGGCTCAACTTAATGGAGAACAACCCGCCGGACCCATCTCTCATCTTGAAGATCAATTACGTGCTCTAATGTCAAATAAAATAACGTCCGTTATATATAATGGGAAAACATATATCCTTACCGAGGATAGCATTAAGGAACTCGCTGCCCTTATCCCTCCTTACACCTCTATTGCAGAAATTGCCGGTGGGAGGCAAGGGGTTCCCCGAACATTGGCTGCAGTGAGCGGAGGGTGGAATGATGCCAAAACTCCCCTGTATCTGGGAACCGAATTAACACTGAATGCGCAAGGCGTAGCTACGGGAACTAAGCTATTTACGGTCCCCAAGCTCAAAAATACCATGCTTCCCCAGCGCCCCAAGGGAAAAAACTAACAAGGATTACACTTCTACCGGACCAATAAAGGCAATATTTTCTTTTTCCTCGCGGATAATATCACGGGCAACTGCTCTTACGTCATCAATGGTGACCGCATCAATCTTTTTCAGTACCGCCTCAGGGGTATTAATCTCTTTTTCAAACAGTGCCTGCTTCCCCACGAAATAGGCGGTATCAAAACTATCTTCAAGTGACAGCAACAAATGGCCTTTAATCAATTCCTTGGCGCGCGTTAATTCACTATCCGTGGGACCACTGTCGCGCATGCGGTAGTGTTCAGCACGAATGGTGTCAATGGCTTCATGTACTTTTTCTGCTTGCGTAGGAACGCCGGCACGGGTATACAACGACCCGGTATCCTGATATAGCTCTTGGCTCGTGCCAATATAGTAGCAGAGTCCCCTGCGCTCACGCAGCTCATGAAATAATCGTGAGGCCATGCCCCCGCCCAATAAGGCTGACAACAATGACAGGGGGTAGCGCCGGCTATCATACCGGTCAAAAGCCCGATAGCCAAATACTAAATGAGACTGCTCGGTTTTCTTAACAATACTGCGCGCCTGCGCTTTGTTCTGGTTATCCTTAAAAGGAACGTACGTTGGTACCGCTGCTTTTTCCCATGAACCAAACCGTTCTTCAATCATGGACCCATACGGTTCATGGGTTAAGCCACCCGCTAAGATACAGATCGCATTATTCGGATGATACTGCGTGTCAATAAAATCAGAGAATGTATTTCTGGTTGCTGCACGTACGGTTTCTTTTGTGCCGATCGTGTCATAACCAAGGGCGTTATGGGGATACAATAAGGATTCATATAATTCACCCACCTTATCTTGCGGCGTGTCTTCATACATATTGATCTCTTCAATAATGACACCCTTTTCGCGTTCAATTTCTGCTTCAGCAAGAATCGGATGTTGCACCATATCAGCTATTACATCAATAACCGTGCGCACATGCTGCAACGGAGCCTTTATCCAATAGCCCGTATATTCTTTACTGGTGAAGGCATTAAATACGCCGCCAAAGTTTTCAATGGTCGAAGCCAGCGTTAAGGCATCAGGATATTTTTTGCTTCCCTTAAATGCCATGTGTTCAAAAAAATGAGCAATGCCATTATTCTGTTTTGTTTCGTAACGCGATCCTGTGCCGACTAATAATAAGGCCGTGCATGAAGGAAATGATCCCGTATCAACCTGAATGACCTTCAGGGTATTCGCCAGTTTTTTTTGGGTTATATGCATAACACAAGTGAGTATAGCATACCTGAAAATTATACCGCCACTCGTAATAGTATATAGGCCGATTATATCTTACTATAAGTAAGATGATGTTGCGCGCACTGAATCGAATTCAGGAGGTACAAAGTGCCATAGATTATTCCTGACGTGAATGAACACCAAACAGTCATGAGCATAAATATGGCTTTACACTAAGCTATAGTACATAAGTTAATTAGTAGTTAGCTCTGTTAGCAGATAAGAGTATGAGGTGCTATTTTAGACTACAAAAGTGAGGATTTTTCCTTGAATATAGATTGTTTTAACAATCTGTTTGCCCTCTAGATGCTTCTTCACCAGAGGAACCTGTAATGCAGCGGTAATGACCTCTTGTTCCTCTTCTTGGGCTGAAACGGTGACCGTACCCCTAATTTTGCCATTAATCTGTACCGGAATGGTTACCGTTGACTCCTCTAATAGCTTTTTCTGAAGCCTTGGCCATGTATTTTTATGTATCGATTCAGCATGCCCTTGCCGTGCCCATAATTCCTCGGTCATGAAGGGAGCAAAGGGTGCCAGTATGGTTAAAAAGGTGTTCCAGGTATCAACCTCAATTGTATCCTCTTTAGCTATACTATGAACCAACTCCATATACTTACTCACCGTGGTATTAAACATCATCTTTGGTATCGCCTCCTGCGCATACGAGATGGTCTTATGCAGTATTTTCTGCTGTTCCTGATGGACATCTGCTGGCAATGTTCCCCCTACTTTTTCAGCCAGTTTCCATACGCGCTTTAAGAAGCGGTATATGCCCTGTATGCCTTCGGTGTTCCATGCCTTCGTATCTTTTAACGGCCCCATAAACATTTCATACAACCGCACCGTATCAGCTCCATATTTGTCAACCTCATCGTCCGGATTGATGATGTTCCCCCACCGTTTGCTCATGCGTCGATGGTCAGGCCCCATAACAATACCCTGATGACGCAATTGGGTAAATGGTTCATCAAAGGCTAAGTAACCCGCGTCATATAACGCCTTGGTTATGAACCGCGCATAGAGCAAATGTAATACCGTATGCTCTGCCCCTCCTACATACGTATCAACCGGAAGCCATTTTTTTAATGCCTCCTTGCTGGCAAATGCAGACTGGTTATGGGGGTCTGCAAAACGGAAATAGTACCAGGATGAGTCAACAAACGTATCCATGGTATCGACTTCACGGCGGGCCTCTACACTGCCGCATTTTGGACACACTACCCCTTTTTGGAACGTCTTTGAATACGCAATGGGAGATTCACCGGTTGGTTTAAAGTCAACATCGGTCGGTAAGGTAACGGGCAAGTCTGTATCAGCAACCGGCTGCCAGCCTTGCAGTCCAGTGGAGCGGGCACACTGCTCGCAGAAAATCATGGGGATTGGCGCACCCCAATAGCGCTGCCTGGATACCAGCCAGTCGCGTAATTTGTACTGCACACTCTTTTTCCCCATCCTTTTTTGCACCAGCCATTCAGTCATCTCCTCTTTGCTTTTCGTGAGCTCAATCTTTTCAATGGGCAAATCGTACTGTTTGGCAAACTGCATATCCCGTTCATCATAGGCAGGCACAGCCATGATAGCGCCGGTTCCATAGGTCATCAGTACGTGGTCGGCTATCCAAATCGGGATTTTTTGGTTGTTTGCCGGATTGATAGCGCTTGCACCGGTGAATACGCCTGATTTTTGCTTTTCAAGGCCGCTGCGCTGTAAGGAGCTTTTGTGCGCGGTCGTTTGTTGGTAGCGCTGTATTTCTTCTTTTTGCTCGTCCGTAATAATTTTTGAAACTAAGGGATGCTCAGGCGCTAACACCATATACGTTGCGCCAAAAATAGTATCAGGACGGGTAGTAAACACCTCTATGGTGTCTTTTGAATCAGCAACCGCAAAAGGAATAATCATACCTTCACTTCTGCCAATCCAGTTTTTTTGCCCTAATTTAGTGCTTTCAGGCCAATCCAGTTTCTGGAGGTCGTCCAGCAAGCGCTGCGCATAATCGGTTATCTTAAAAAACCATTGCTCCATCTCTTTTTGGATCACTTCAGTCCCGCATCGCTCACACATTCCTTCTTCGACCTGCTCATTAGCCAGCACGGTCTGGCATGAAGGACACCAATTGACTGGAGCTTTCGCTCGATACGCAAGACCTTTGTTATACAAAAAAATAAACAACCACTGGGTCCAACGGTAATAATCCTCCCGATGGGCGCCCAGTTCCCGATCCCAGTCATAGGAAAAGCCCATCCGATCCATTTGCTGCTTAAACGTTTTAATGGCTTTTTCTGTTGTTTCGTGCGGATGGACGCCGCTTTTTATCGCAAAATTCTCTGCCGGCAATCCAAACGAATCCCAGCCCATAGGATGGAGCACGCGGTACCCGCGCATACGCATAAAGCGTGACAAGATATCGGTTGCAGTTTCACCCTCGATATGACCCACATGCAGTCCAGCGCCTGACGGATACGGAAACATATCAAGGATATAGACCTTTGGTTTATCTGCGACCTGCTCAGGCGTACTATACAAACCCTGCTGCGCCCATTTTTTAGTCCAGGCAGCTTCAAAAGACGCTGGCTTATATTCGTTTTCCATGTGTTTTTCTGGAAGTATACCAAATAAGCACGCTGCTTATACTGCCTGCCATAAACAGAAAGCCGATAACCTTGAGTAGCGTAATGGGCAATACCCAAAATTCGGTGAGACCGTAGAGTCGTTCCTTGCTCCCCTCCAAATCAATACGGGCATTCACCCGGTACTTACCCCATGCTCCGGTACGAAATGATGCACTGGAAAACAGAGGGCACGTGTCACAGGTGCGCTCCTCGGTGGTCATCAGGCGCTGGGAACCTGACAGCACCGTAACCGGCACCAGTTCAGCTTTCTGATCGTATCCCAACGGTCCCTCTACGTGCAATCGTACGTCCGGAGAAAAATTATATAACCCGGTATTGGCAATGCTCAGCACCACTGAGGCCGGATGCCCGGCAGCCAAAATATATACCGTATGTCCCGGTAGCGACAAAGTGTAATCCGGAATCACCTGAAACTGGGCAATGGACAGCTTGGCCGGGGTTAAGCCATTTGCGCTCACACTGATCAGGATATTAGCGGCCAATCGGGCCCGCATGCGGCCTGATGATTGCTGGCTCACTGGCGGGTACGCTTCCAGAACAATCATGTAATAATAGTCACCCTCGGTGGCTTGCGGAGTCGTACGGATCTTGAGTACCGCTTGGGCGTTTTCATTGCTATTCAAGCTAAAGGGCTCATTGAGCTGCCTATCCGCATTTTCAAGCGAAAAACGGACCGGTCCTTCTATTGACTCGTCTATTATTCTTCCTCCCGTATTCCCTTCCGGCTTGAATGAAACAACAGTAAACGAAAACACACCAGGGTCACCATCATTGTAAAAATTAAATACCTGCAACAATGATGTGTTGGGTTTTATCAAAATACTGACCTGCGGCGGCTCAACCGAAAGGTCAATACTCTGAGCCAGAGCTGATGAGGGTAGACACAGCAAAACCCCTACGATCATGGCAAATAGTAATGAGCGGGTGTGCATAGTCATATTAATACTTGGGATAGGCAATAATGTCCAGTACCGTTTGATAACTGCCCGCTGCCTGAGTGCCAATAATATTGGCCTTCAACGCCACGGTTCCGACCCGATTTTTTCCTGCCTCTGTAGAGGTTATCATGACCGCCGGATCTTCGTTGTCGGTAATTGAAGGAAACGGGCGATAATAATCGTTTGTTGCAAAATCAGGACTGGCATCGACACCGGTTACCCGATAGCCAAACCCATACGCATTGTTGGAATCCCACAGCGCCGCTGCGGTTTCGGTACACGTATCCACACCACCGTTACATGATGTATCAGGAATCACGTCAGAAGAAAATAACCGCTTTAATTTTGTTTCCTCGCGCACCAGCACATCATACCCCTGGCTGCGGGTATTGATGGTGACCGTAAACGATTGAATGCTGGGCGAATTGGGTAAAAGGGTACCTAAATCGATGCTGGTATCCGAAATACTGAAATAGAACGGATAGAGTGTTCGAACATATTGAAAACCCGCCTTGACAATATATCCGGTTGAGTTAAATTTTTGAGCAGCCACCTGACCTAAGCTCACCGCCAGATTATAGTTGGTTGAGTCTGCGTTGCCGCCGCCCGAATTCGTGGTGCCAAAAATGATCCGATAATTTGAAGAGGTCATTTTTTCGGCATAGACCACTCCAACCAGTACAAAAAACAGAATAATGAAGATATACCCGTAGCTATATTTTTTCCACATAGTCGCGAAATGAGTGTACCAACGCCTCTACTTCTCGTACCCGATCCTTTAACATCTGTAGGTCTGCGTCACCCATAAAATTATCAAGTTTGTCTTTCATGTCCTGATTGAGGCGGAATAAGTTAGTGGTGAGGAAAAGCAACGTTTGTTCCTTTTGATAGTTTTTGGTATGTTCCACCTTCAGTTTCTTTTGTTCTAATGTATGCACGAGTTGTTTTTGCTGGGCGTATTTTTGACGCACCATACCCAAATACTGGGCAAAGGGGGCAATGAACGGCAATGAAAATACCGGAATGAGCTCACGTAATGAACCGGTATTGCCCGTGGTTAAAAAAACGATGACTAACAATAAGGTAAGTATGACACTGCTCGTTGCATCCAGCAGCAACACAAGAGCAAACAGCAAAAAATAGATCAGGAAGAAAAACGGAGATGATATGCCGCCGGTTGAAAATACCGCCACCAGAACCATAAAGATAAATCCTAAGGATTCGTAGAGATAAAAGAGTGGCTGTTGAGCCAAGTGCTTACGTAGCAGCATATAGATAATAAACAGCACCGCAATGAGCTGCAGATCATATTGGGCAAAGGGAGAAAAAGCAAAAAAAAGCGCCAGAAACGTCGTAACCACGATACCAATCAGCTCTGATGTAAAGGTTACCGTCTGCGTTTGCATGAGAACATTATAGATAGTTTACAAATGTAGTCTATAGTCTGTTGTCCACAGTGCAATA
>JANLHK010000089.1 GCA_024653645.1 Candidatus Roizmanbacteria bacterium
CCCAAAGATGTTTCCATTGGGGACACTAAAAAAATAGAAGAGTTACAGTGGTTTGATATACATCACCTTCCTACTCCCCTTCACTCCATGTACTTAACCCATCTCAAGATGGTCAAAAAACACCTAATATAACCTATAGTATGATATAATTCCTATATCATTATCTCCGTCCCTTAACAGGCAGCAGAAAGGTGTTTATCATGTATTTCCTTGACGAGTCAGTACTTCCCCAGGCTACGGCCATGGGGGGAGTAATACTGGACACTATGAGTGCGCGGGGTATCATTAAGAGACCCCCACCGCACGTCGGATGTTTAATCATCGGCGTAGAGCAGGAGCAGGAGCTTTCGGTTCTTGCCAACATCAACTACCATGAGAATCTATGGCCGGAAGGCGTAGATTATGCTCAAATCGCTAAGGGCAAAGCGCTGGTATGTGCGCGTGAGCGCATGGACACATTGGCGATTGCCAAGCTTGAGCCGTGGCGGTTCCGCAAGGGTGACTGTCGTTACCCCGGAGCCGTCTATCGCAACGGTCTGGTTGTTTCATTCTCGGGTGTCGAAGCCCGGAACGATCACACGATCAGCGGCATGGTCGCCGAATTCGTTATGGGCTTAGCTACATTGGCTTATGACGAAGTTCAGCCTTCACTGCAAGGCGCGTTCCTCGAATAACATTCGCATTTCAACAGCTAACGCTGCCTAAATAATACGGAGATGATGCGAATGATGGTGGGAGAACGGTAGACAAAGAATAGTAAGAATTCGCCGGCGTTTGCTGCCAGGCGTTCTCTTATAATTCTCTACTATTCAAACACCATCATTCAGTACTTTTATAAGGATTAAATTGATGCAATCTATCGGTTCCAAATTGATCAAGAAGACTATTCACTAAATCTGTATCTACCGCTTCCCTTGTCAATTGAGGAGTAATTATTGTTCCACTCCCACTTATTTCATTATAATTTCCATGAGCTACCGAGCCCATCATTATTCTTTGAGCAACTTCTGTAGGGAATAAATTTCTACCTTCAGTAGGCGAGTATTGTTCAAAAGTGTGAACTCGACGATCCAGTTGGGCAATGCGTCTATAAATATCTGCTGCCAATTGCTGAACATCAACCCGTTCATGTTTATCTAATCCCGATCTTGTGTTGTCTCCCTGCAATCTTCTCATAATTTCATCTTCATGCACTAACGGTATCCATGCGTTCCAGTCGTGCAGACCAATATGATCCAAAAAATCATTATCGATGGTAAGCATATAGGCATATAAGCTCGCTATGCTTTCTGGAGTTACTGATAATTGCTCGGGATATTGAGCTGCATAATATGCTGCGGTCAGGGCATTAGAGGTGAAAAACCTATCGAAAACCATATCAGTTGGTTTCCCTGCACCTTGTTGTTGGGCTTTCTGTACAGCTCGTACACTTTCCGTTCGGTTGAGCGCATATACCAACATCTTTTCCTCAACCGTTAAACCCTCATCGTCTTCTCTTAATAAATGACTTAAAAACGAACCCCAAGGAAGCTCATAGACTGGATAGGCTATTGGTATTACGTTATGTCCTTGAGCCAGTAGTTGGTCGGTAATAATACCAGCAACCGTTCCCTTACCCGAACCATCCTGTCCATCAATGACGATTCCATTGATTGGATATGGTCGCAATATCTCTGTATTATCAGGAGTGAGAGCCATTGATGTGCGATTCTATCGCACTATGATATAAATATCAACTATAGGTTATCTGTCGTACAAAAAACCATTGAGTACTGACAGCTCGCTATGGAGACAGGTTGAAGAGCGTGAAGTTAAAAGCGTACACGATAATAGCAGGAGTCACCATAGTCACCAGCAACAGCACATACTTATTGGAAAGAATTTTCGC
>JANLHK010000043.1 GCA_024653645.1 Candidatus Roizmanbacteria bacterium
CTTTTCAAAACGCAACGTAATATCTTTAATAATGCTTCCGTACCGGTACAGCGGGTAATCAAAAAAAATGTGTCCCTGGGTTCCCCGCCAATCGGGTGAAGTAAACAGCTCAAAACTGGGGATATTGCGTCCTGATCCTCCCATCCATTTGCGGCTCTTGCCAATAGTTACCCATAAATCCGTGTCTTTTGCCGTTATGTGCAGTTTATCAATGGGCATAGCGCTTAACCGTGCCCGAAGCTGTTCCAGTTCCGCAAATACTTCCTGCCATTTCTTAACCGGGTCAGCTGCGTCCAGGAAACAGGCGCGAATAATTTCCTGCCAGTACGCCTCTAAGCTTAAGCCTGCCTCTTTGGCCATGCCAGGCGTGCCATATAACGCCAGTGTCCAGGTTAGCTTGCCCGCATCCTCCTTGGCAAACAACCACTTGCGGGTAATGCTGGCCGAGCTATTGGACAACATAATTTTTTTAGGATCAATAGCCTTAAGATGTAATGGATCCTGGTCAGACAGCAGCGCAATGCGGTGATCAATGGTATCAATAAATGCCTTGACGTATTTCTTGGGGAAAAATTTGAGCTGCTCGTCGGATGCGTTTTCGTACAGCAGTTTTGACAGCGATTCATCAGTCATGCGTACCAACGGGTTGCCGCCGGAAAGCAAAATGGTTTTTACCGTCTGCTGCAGCAACGGCAGCGCCGATGTGTCGGCATGTACCGCAACGACTTCACCCTTCTTGATACCTTCCCCACTGTTTAATGCAAAGTTAACCAGTACCTGTGCATATTTTTCAAGTATGTCGGAGCTGGGTGTATACATACAGGAGGTATCGTACCATATTTACTTTTTTACATCACCCCCTAGTTGCTACGTATCTGCCACCGTTGCAACAGGTTCAATGATTGAATGGCTTTTCTATCATACGCACTGTCAAGGGCACGCTGTAAATGGGTTACTGATGGTGAATGGGTGTACAGTGATTCCACCAAATCCGATCTATCAACATACAACTGGGTTGCTCCTGCCTGTACCAACCGTGTCTGTATACCGGTGGTTTTGTTCACCGGTCCTATTGACCATACGGGTAAAGTAGCTTCAAGCACACTTCCCAATGTTACATAGCGCGTAGCATCATCGTTCACACAATACCGGGTTCCCGGTTCCAATATAACGGGAATGGACATCATATTATGCAGCGCCATGTACGTATCCAGTACCGTTAATACCTTTTGTGATGCATCAAAAAGCGCCTCTTTGGGTGCGCGCAGAAATAGCAAGTCAACGGGTGATGGAGCGTCTTTCAGTGCCATAGTTAGTGGTGTAGTATATCACGCAATCGTCTTGCTGCAGCAGCCAGTATCCCAATATTCGTTCCTCCTAGGGTTATTCTGTTTTCGCGTATCGCGTCAAGGGCCATAGTTGTGTTTTTCACCGAATCCGGAAATAGGGTGTACACGAGTCCAATCTCGTCCAGATAATGGGCATCACTTCCGGCTATCACGGGCTTGTGCGCTAATGAATTATTTACCCAATTGGTAAGGCCGTTGCCAATGGCGTAGGCGTGTTGTCCTTCAATGGCGTCAGCGCGCGAGCCCACAAAACGCCACATACAACCAAAGGGAATCTGAAACGGGTGGGCAGCCACCGCCACCCCGCCCTGCTTATGAACTGCATCAGATGCCTCGTTCAGCGAAAGGCCTTTTGGTATCAGCGTATGTATGCCCAATGCCAGCAAATGGCCCTGCGTGGTATTTATCTCTGCGCCGGGTATAAAAATAAGGCCGTATTTTTTTGCATAAAACTCCCCTTCCTCGTGGGAATCAATGGTGTTGTGGTCGGTAATGGAAAAAATAGCAATGCCTTTGCGCTTGCAGGTCTTGACAATGTTTTCTACGGTGGTATCAGTTCCTAAAAACCGGTCACTGTGTTGTGAATAGCGTGAATGCTGGTGCAGCTCAGCCTTGAGACTCATCCGGCTCCCGATTCTCAACTTCGAAAAACTGCAGCTTCTCGCCATGAAACAGCAGTGAAATTTCACCAGTAGGCCCGCTGCGGTGTTTGGCAATAGACAGCTTCATGTTTTTCTTACCTTCGGGCATCATGTCGTCATCCTCGTCAGACCGGTACAAGAACAATACGATATCCGCGTCCTGTTCAATGGATCCGGAATCACGCAAATCAGAAAGCTGTGGTCGCCGGTCTCCTCCCCGCTGCTCCACCGCACGTGATAGCTGGGAGAGCGCAATAACGGGAATCTGCAACTCACGCGCAATATTTTTCATAGCTTGAGAAATCATCGAAACTTCCTGCACGCGCGATTCCATAAACCTACCCGTGGTAGCAAGCTGCAAATAGTCAACCACGAGC
>JANLHK010000095.1 GCA_024653645.1 Candidatus Roizmanbacteria bacterium
TCCTTCCCCGCGTCAATAAACATAACATAATCTCCTTTGGCTTTGGCCATCCCGTGTCGAATGGCGTAGGCTTTACCCTGGTTTTTTTTATAGGCAAGAATACGTACGGTTGGTATAGCTGCTTTTCTGAGCTTTTCCTCTGAGCGGTCAATGCGACCGTCAATGACAGCAATGATTTCGGAGGGATACCGCAATTTACTCAATACTTTATATAAACCTCTGACGTGATTAACGATGATGGACTCTTTCCGATACACGGGAACAATAACGCTGATAAAATGAGCTTTGGGTGTATTCATTGTACGCAATTATAACGCTAAGAATAAAAAAAGTAGTTTATTTTCGGAATATGAACCCCCCAACCATGAGTAAGCATACAACGACTGCGTAGATGCAGTTTGTGGCAATAAGACTGTTGAAACTGGCATTGTTCATAACAATGGCAACAAAATAAAATGGAATGGTAGCCGCTGGTATAAGCGACAAGGAGTTTTGCGTTGCTACAAAATAATGAGTGTATATGGAGACGAGTAAATAAAAAGTGCCGAACAATGCGGCATATGGTAAAAGGGGTATAATTATAGAAAATTTGTTGCTTAAAAAAAAATGAAGTAGTGTATCTCCTAACATAGAGTAAGCACCATAGACTAAGAGACCTCCGATTATAACCAGGCTAGTTAGTATAAGCAGTGCTTTGCGGTGTTGCGCCTTTTTTTCGATATCAGAAAAAAATATGTATGACACCATGGACAGTGGGCCGCCGGCGTACAGTATCATTTTTGCAAATAAGCTCCAGGCGCTGTATAAACCTGATTCCTGGCTATTCATTACTTTCTTTGCAGCAATAACATCGGCATTTCCCAGGAGTGTTATGGCGAGTAATGCAAACATACTGATGACCAGCGTGTGATCTGAAAGTATATCCCGAATACGCCGAATAATAGTGTGACCGGTTATGGCAATATAAGGTAGCTTTTTTTTATGGACAATATAGAGCGATATGAGCCAGGTTGCAATATAGCTGAGGAGTAAAAATCCAATGACTCGCCATAGTGAATCTATTCCGGGAATAACGATAATAATACCCAGTAACTTAATGGTAGCGGCTACTATCAATACGGTGGTATAGCCAATAAATAACTGCAAACCCTGTACCATTGATGCGTATAGCATGATAAGAGGGACGAGTGGAATAATAAGCGCAAGTCCGGTGGCACTTGCCAGAGAAAGGTTGGTAATTGCAGGTAGGAAAGGAATGGCCAGAATGGGAATAAATGCGATAAATCCCCAGGTACGTAGGCGGGTTAAAAACCATTGTTCAAGAGCGTGCGCGTACACCACCCTATCCTGCCCTGCTTGCCCCAGTCTTCGTATGATAAGTGAGCCAATAATTGAGGTTGGCACGGTTAATATAGCGGTGTATGAAAAGAAAGCAGCGATTTCTCCGTACCCCTCGGGTCCCAGTTGTTTGCCAGCGAGTGAATTGAAGAGGTAGTTAAGAAGACTAATAACAATGTTACCAGCGGTAACAATGGCTCCACCCTGCACAAACGGATTGCTGCTTACTCGGTGGATTAATTGCCTCATGAAATACGATTATAACGGAATTTAAGAAGTTATTATGAATGGGCGATTTGAAATTAACTATAGGGTAGTGGTATACTGACTCCGTGTCTATACATTTAATAGATTACGAACCGCTCGCATGGGAGCCGCAACCATTGGCGTATGCACGCCAAGGACTGTGCGCACAATGTATAGCACAGATTGTCCATGATGCATCTGAATGTTCAGATCTGTATTCTGCAACTCCGAATTTTGTAAATACTGGCATAGACTGCATAAAAATACTGAGTAGTAAGATAGCTCCTGATAAAGTGTTTGGTCAAGGATCTAAGGTGTTACTGGTCCCCATTGGTTACGGAACAAATCAATTTGTAGCCCAAGCTTATAATGGACAAAATTTATTTGATTTTTATAATAAAGAACTTCCTCGGTTTAGGATGGCAATGTACGCTATCCCGCTGGTTAAGGGAAATTGTGTAGGCGTGTGTACGAACGATGGGTTGTGGGAGTTTCAAACGGATGGCGTTCAACCTGAAGTGAGTTATGTTCCCCGTTCATTTGGTGATTATCGAAGCATATTTGATCAAAGTCCCCTTATGACACGGTAGGCGTTCGTTATTGCGAGTGGGCAAGCTGTCGCTCTAATCGTGCTCCATCAAGCCCTTCCCTCCACGCCTGAAGTGATACGAGTCGTGGAGACATACGTATTTTGCTAGCAACAATATCACCCTGGCTGTTCATAACCGGATCTATAATGCCGGTTGCCGAGGGCATGCGGGCAGCAAATGCGTTTTCGGGACGTAGGGGAGAAATCCGATCAAGCGATTGCTGCATGAGCATGCGTGCTGCCAGCGGAGATACATTATAGTGTTTGGCATAGTTATGCGCGTAACGAGCAACTTCGTCTTCATTAACTACCCATGTACCCTCTGCATCCACAGAAAAAAATCTATCTTGTTTTTTTTGCGCTTTTTCAAGCAGTCGATGTATGGGGTGATCACCTGACACTTGAGAAGCGAGATCTCTCATCTCATGAATGGTTGGCTCAAAGCTTAATGTGTAATCAATAAAGGCCTTGGCTTCACCGAGGGTATACCCTTGTTCCATGTACTGAGGCCCAAACCACTGCAGTGCAACATCAGCTCGTTCCTTTTTATTAGGGTGATGTGGTAACAATTCCTTGAGCGATGCACTAAATACCTCCTGACTTAACGTGAAAGCATTGTCACCTACTGCATGAAATAGCGCTATGTACCGCAGTAAGTCTGGGATCGTTTGGGGGTGTTTAAAAATAACATCAAAGCCTTCATTGTTACGTATGGAAAGACCATCGGACGATCGTTCATGTTCCTCAAATATGCGGAAGGTACACCCAACCTGAGAATAGTATTGTCGCATGGTGTCGGAAAAGCGTTGTCCTAATAGGGGTCCGAGAGTATCCATAAAAACCGTATCATGCACACCCGCCATCTTCCATAACTCACGCATATCTATAGGCTGAACAGAGCGGTATTGAGTGTCATCAATATTGGCGCACAGGTTGATATGGTTTACTTCAGAGCTCATGGGCCCGCGTGATCGGCGTCGATCATTGTTGTGCCCCGTTAAATAGTAGAGCGAAAAACTGGGATCTTCCATACCTAGTTTTTTCGTATTTTCCTGCAAGATGCCGTAGTTATCGGCAACACTTTCGGAAATAAGCCGGATAATCGAATTCATTCGTTCAGGTTTTCCCTCTATGAATTCCTTTCCTAGCGTACCTAAGTCTACCGCACCATTGTTATACCACCAGGTAAGCAGATGTAATGGAATATTAGGCTCTGGACTGTTGACGTGAGGTGATGCAGCAAAGGTACCGTATACCGTAAGGTGGTTATTGCGGTCAGTATATCGGTGATGGCTTTGACGATCAATGGTCTCATATAAATCCATCTCTGGCCCCGCATCGGTTCGCGGCGCAAGAGGATTAAGCTTTAGGGTTGGATAATAGACATCACTGCCTTGTACTAATTTTGCAGCAGAAAGTGAATCAACAAATAATCCTGCTTCCCGTCGAGCTGATGATGGTACCTCTATACTCATATTGATAGTATACTATAAGATATGTATATATACATAATAAATATGTATGTAGACCATAGGCAACTGACAATGGTGCTAGTGCCCATTAAAGTCATTTCATGTTTACTCTACTTAGCTCAGTCGATTTTG
>JANLHK010000096.1 GCA_024653645.1 Candidatus Roizmanbacteria bacterium
TATGAGGAATAGAAAACCAGCTTAGTTCCCTGCGCTGAACTTTCCTTAATTCTTCCCCGGGCTATATCTGCCTCATAGCTATAGGTAACAATATCTTTGTTGTAGGCCCATGAAAACGGCAAGATAGAGGTATACGCACGGACTCCGTGTTCTTCCAGCTCAGGATAATTCATGCTTTGCGCTATGGCCTGACGTACGGTCCGGTTATCAAACGGTGGTTTCTGGGTATTAATAAACAAAGTGGTTATTTTTTTCACGTCAACGATGCGGCTGACATTCGTATTTCTCCAGGTCTGAAATTCATCGGCGATACTTTTGGTGTAGGTACTAAATTCATTAATCTCCCCTAATTTATACCCCAGCACTACGTCATCCTGATTTTTATACAATCGGTATTGCAACACCGGCGCTCCCCGTTTCTGAGGAGCTAAGATAACCGATTCAAGCTCGCCAAACCGATATTTGATTGAACGCAGGCTATACTCACCTTCAACCCCAACCAGCTTCTCAGTTACCAACGGTGCTGTTAACAGTGTGGGGAAGGTTGATGGGGGACGATCAACGTCAAGGGTAAAGCGGATAGTACGGTCATCAATGATCTGTTTTTTGGTTCGATCAAAATCAAGCAATTTATCGGGGATGGTATATGCTGTAAATGGTTTGCCATCCTGCCACGTCAGATCCTTTTTCAGAATAATGTCATATACCTTGCCGTTCTGGCTCATGGTTACCCGCTGGGCCAATTGGGGAAACAACTTCCCTTCTGAACTGTAGCTCATTAACGAACGAGAAACACGTCGCAATATTTCAGGAGGCAGTCCATTGCCAGTTGGCGGTACGACTAATCCGACGGTCTGCTTGTTAATGGTGAAAACCACCGAAATGAAATTAAAGATCGTGCCTGAGAAAAACATGAAGAGGAATGCACCCACACACACCACGATAATAATGCGCAAATGCTTAGAAAGAAAAGAGCGGATAAGCCAATATGAAAAACGAAACTGCTTTGTGAATGCCTTCATACAAACAAGTTTACAATAGAAAGTACCAAAAAGAGGGCAACTGATATGATGGTGGCTATAAAGGTGAGCCGCTCAACCCCTCTTCGGGTGGAAAACGCTTCGGTACTTCCTCCCCACGCACTTCCCATACCTCCCCCTCTTCCCTGTGCCAGGATGAGTAATATAACCGCAACCGCATCAATAAGGTATATAGTTAGTAAAAATGTCTTCATACTATTTTTTCAAAAACGGCTACGCAAAAACTTACCAGCATTGCGGCTAAAATGACGGTTGCCACAACGCCTATCTCCATTGGAGAGATGGTAATTCCCAAGGGCGCATAGCTTGCTCCGGAAAACTGCCACTGTTGTATTGTAAAATATCGCGTCAAAAACTGCAATGCCGCCCAAAATACCGCTGCGTGGATGAAAATAGAAAATAAACCCATGGTAATAATGTTAATGGGAAGCAGTATAAGACGGATAATTGGTTCAACTAAATTGAACGCAACAGTAAACACCCCCGCGGCAATCAGTAATCCCAATAGAGGACCTTTGACGATAAACCCCGGAATAGCCCATTCAACCACCAGGAGCGCTACGCTATAAAATACGAGCTTTCTGGTTACGTGCTTAATCATGCTGTACTAATGATACCGCATCACGTAAACGAACATGGTACTGCTTTGCAAATCGATGCGCCTCATCCCGAACCCGCTGTACATAGTGCAGCGCATCCGATGAGCTCTCCAATGGAATCACCGTTAGCGGATCGGGTAACATAATCCTATCCGGGCGTTTAGCAATGCCAATAATGACCGGCAATGACGCATACTGTCGCTTGAGTGCCGGGTACACGCTGCGCAGTTGCGGACCACCACCGTCAATAATAATAAGATCAGGCTTTTGCCACTCATCATGCTTCATACGACGCAGCAATACCTCGGTCAGCATCTCAGGATCAAAATTTCCTTTTCCCCGAATGCGAAACCGGCGATAGTGGGATTTTTCAACCCTGCCGTCAATAAATACCACCATGGACGCCACCGACTGTTTTCCTGAGAAGGTACTGATATCGTAACATTCAAGGCGGTTGAGTTTAGGCATATTGAGGAGCTGTTTCAGCGCTTCATTTTCTGTCGCACGAATACCTTCTAAAAACAGCGGATCCTCCAGCCGGTCATCAAACAACAGCCGCTTTTGAAATAACGCCTCAAAACGATCAAGCCGATCCCGGATAACGGCCGCTCGCTCGTAATCCTCTTGAGCCGATGCTTGTTCCATGTCTTTGCGCATGGTATTAAGTATCCGATCCCCCTTCCCTTCAAGAATGGTTTTCAGGCGGATAATGTTATTACGATACTGCTTGCGCAATACCTGTTGCTCATCATGGTTCTCAAGTCCCAGCATGTAACCCGGACAGGGGCTACATAAGCCGATGTGGCTTTGAAAGCACGGATTGCGACGAGTTCCACGATCGGTGCAAAAGGGCACAATAGTGCGCAAGTAGCGGATCAAAAAACGGGCCATACGATTGCTTTGTAATGGACCAAAATAATACCGGTGGGGAGTTTCATGCAATTGGCGCTCCCGCATCAGCAACACCCGCGGCAAATCTTCTTTGGTAATGACAATGTACACCGACGAACGATCATCTTTTAAATCAATGTTGTAGCGCGGCAGATACTTCTTAATTAAGTTTGCCTCAAGTAGGATGGCTTCAAACTCAGAGTTGGTTTCACGCCAGTCGATGGACACTGATGCCTCACGGATGCGTGCCTCTTTAGGATTTTTGTTGTCCTGCAGGTGCTGCGTGACACGCTTCTTGATGTCTTTGGCCTTGCCGATATATACCGGCTTACCCGTTGTATCACGGAAATAATACACACCCGGCAATGACGGCAACAGAGTGGTATTGAGCGTTTTCATCGTCTCGATTGTAGCGCAATCAGTACCACTAGTACTACTACTATTCCAAAAAGCGCTAGATAGATCCAATACGCGTATGCCAGCGCCAGCACTGAACCGTATGCCTCATACGGGCGGGTTGCCACTACCACATCATTCACCACAATGGAAAAATCCCCCGACTGCTTAAACGTTGTTTTAGGCGGCGTAATAGGTACGTCAACTTTTATATGCTCATAGGGGGCAATAATATCAATCACCGTTTGAGCAATCTCACGACCCTGGTTTTTAACCACCACGGGCACGTGGTACTGAAATACATTCGACTCGGAGACGATACCCAGAGTAATCACCTGTTTATTTGAACCAAAAAAAATAAATTTATCAGCTGCTGTTGCGGTAATATCGTATCTTACCGGAGGCGCTGATGAGGTGGGACTGACATAGACATCTTTTGAATCCCGATTGGTTTTATACACCCCCGGAGGATAGGGCGTCTCAGAACTGGTTCCGTGATACACGAATGCAATATGACTTAAATCAAAACTGGATAGGTAATCAAGTCGGGCGGTATCACCCCAGGTGGGATCAATAGGGTGCCACAACTCACGCGCCCGGTCATAGTATTCAGGCCAGGCATGCAACAGGTCGCCATAAAAGGAAAGCGGCAACAGGCTATCGTCCTGTGCGATACCATACCCGACCACTTCGCGGGCAGGCAGATTATTTTCACGCGCAAGCGCTATAAACAAATCTGTGTATTCCATACAGACCGCCTGTTCCGGATTTGAGAGCGCCCAGGTGGCTCCCATGCGCTTCAGGCTATTATCAATGCGGCTGTCGTCATAGGAAAGCGTCTGAATTATATAGTCATACATTTCTTTTTGATTAGCGAACGCTGGGACCGCGACACCTGACAGCGTCCAGTAGGGCTGCTGCGACAAATAGCGGCTGGTAAGAAGGCTTGCTGTGTAACGCTTGCGCATATAGGACTGCACATCAACACGCACATCGCTCGTGAGACGCGCAACACCGTTAAAAATGACATTCACCGTACCATTTGCCGGCACCGTATACGTTGCCATAAAATTGTCATCTTCATCCCGGTAGGTTTTATCTGGTTCCGGCTGCACCTCATCAATAATGATTTGCTGCCACGCTCCATCGGGCGGGAACGGTATACTATAGGAGCGGGGATACGGATATTTGTTTTGTATAGCGTACTGCAACTCCAGCTGGTACAACGCCTCCTGGCCATAGGCTAAATACAAATTATTCCCATCAAACGCGTGGACTCCACTCCATCGATACTGATGGTCGCTCACCTTTTGCCCCAAGGGTTTTGCAATTGACACCAGCGGATAGCTGGGCGGTGAGATAACATCGATAATGTAGTCACGTACATCCTCATCCTCCGATACCCTGCTCGGAGCAATGATCAGCTCCTTATACAACCCACTCTCTTGGAGGTAATCTGACAGGGTATAGCGCATGGTAATGGTTTTTGTTTTACCGATGCCGATGGCAGGGCGCCGCAACGTAACCGTTACCTCCAACAGCTCACCATTACGCTCCGTTTTAAACTGGGCAATTTGCCCATCTTCTTCAACCACCAATCCATGCGTTTGCTGGGTGTTACGAAATGAAAACAGGTACTGATTGACGTACAAGTCAGGCACTTGGTTGGTGAATGTCAGCGAACGTTCCACCTGTACCGTTGACGTATCGGTTAAGCGGTACGTGTCATGCAATGCGGTGGATACCGTGGTTGCAGCCCATACTCCACCAATGCTCTGGGGAATGATCCAAAAAAAGACAAGAAAAAAAATAACGATACGTGTAACGAGGTTATTTCGCATGCTCAACATATTCTCGCACATATTGAGCAGTATACGAAGTATCGGCTTTTTTTGATGTCAAAAGCTCGTCAACGGTACCCTGAAACAATATTTTGCCTCCTCCGTCTCCACCCTCAGGACCTAGGTCAACCACATAGTCACAGTTTTTAATCACGTCCAAATTGTGCTCGATAACAAACACCGAATTGCCCTGTGACACTAGATGCCGCAATACTTTAATCAGCTTATCAACGTCATAAAAATGAAGTCCGGTTGTGGGCTCATCCAAAATATATGCGGTATGAACATACACATTGGTATACAACTCTTTCGCTAGTTTTACCCGCTGTGCCTCTCCGCCTGATAACGTGGGGGCTGACTGCCCCAATTCCATGTATCCCAAACCCACATGCTGTAAAACCGTCAATATTTTAACGATACTGCTGTTGTGCTCAAAAAAAGCCAGTGCTTCATCAACGGTCATCTTCAGCACCTCCGCTATATTTTTCCCTTTGTAGCGAACCTCAAGTGTTTCGCGATTGTAGCGGGCACCTTTACACACATCACAGGTAACGTATAAGTCGGCCAAAAATTGCATTTCAACTTTAATGGAACCAGCGCCTTGGCAATTTTCGCATCGTCCGCCACGTACGTTAAACGAGAACCGTCCGGGCTTGTACCCTTGTGCTTTGGCATCCATAGTGCTGGCAAACACTTCACGGATATCCGTAAATACGCCCGTGTAGGTGGCGGGATTACTGCGCGGTGTTCTGCCGATCGGCGACTGGTCAATGAGCACCACCCGTTCAATGGTGGAGATACCCTCAACCGACTCAAACGCACCCAGGTGCTCCCGTGATTCCTCATTGGTCTCTAGCTTAATAGCCGGATACACCGTATCAAGCAAGAACGTTGATTTGCCCGATCCCGATACGCCGGTAATACCCACCATGCGCTTTAACGGCATACTAACCGTTATATTTTTCAGATTATGCTCACTGCATCCCTTGATAGTCATAATTTCCTCGGGTTTGCCCGTCATGCGTACTGACTGGATACGACGCTTGCCCGATAAATAGGCGCCGGTAATAGATTGACTGCTCTTTTTTATGTCCTCTACCGTTCCTTCTGCTATTACCTGCCCACCATGTTTTCC
>JANLHK010000104.1 GCA_024653645.1 Candidatus Roizmanbacteria bacterium
TGCTTTGGGTGGTCACATCTTTCCCTATTGATACGGTTACGACCGATGGAAGCGCCTGCTCCACAGCGCGTACCACCGCCTGCTCGGAGGAAACCATCACCGGACTGCTTGAGGAATTGCTACGAGTAGGAAACAGGTCTCCCTGCTGAGGAAGTGTCAAATAGCCTGCCTTAACTGAAAACGTAAAAAGAATAACGAGAAGAAGAGCCAGCATTAATAACCGCTTCATAGTGAATCTATGGCAACTTGTAGCTGTTTATCGGTATCGTCAGTCAGTGTGTTGCCCTCATTTACTTTGTTTTCAACGTCTTTGGTTGGTTTGATCCCCTTTCCGTTGATCCAGTCACCTTTTGGTAATATCCATTTAGCGACCGTAATATGCAAACCCGTCCCATTTTCCAGGTCAATAGCCTCCTGCACCGATCCCTTACCAAATGTTTTGCGTCCCACCAATATCGCTCGTTTGTAATCGCGTAAGGCTCCGGCCAGAATTTCAGCAGCTGAGGCAGATCCTTCATCAACCAGCACCACCAATGGGATGGTTAAGAGCGACCCTTGCTTGGTAACCGTATAGTCTTTGCCTGATTTATCAGCGTATTCCTGTCGGACAATGAGTTTACCTGGTTCCAAAAAATCTGATGCCAGATAGACCGCACTTTCCAGATACCCACCAGGGTTGGACCGCACATCAAGCACCATACCGCGCACGCTTCCTTCCTGGTACCGGCTCGCAACATCAGCAACGGCTGCATCCCACAGATCATTGGTCTGATCCCCGAACTGCACCACCTTTATATACGCAACATCATCTTTGTAAGACAACTCAACCGGCTCTATCACAATGCGTTCACGCTTTACCGGAACCTTTAACGTGTCTAAACCGCGCAGTAGCGTCAAGGTCACGGTTGAATCATGTGGGCCACGGATGGCGTTTACTGCCTGGGCCAGTGTCCACCCTTTAGTCGCCTTACCGTCCACCAACATAATAGCGTCACCTGACCGGATACCGGCCCGCTCTGCCGGTGAGTTTTTAAGCGGCGTCGCTACAATGATCTGATTTTCACGCAGGCCCAATTGCGCACCAATACCTTCATACAATCCACCCAAATCATCTTTTGATGCGGTGTTTTCCTTAGGGGTCATAAAGAAGGTGTACGGGTCGTTGAGCGAGGCCACCATACCTTTAATAGCTCCGTAGACCAGTTGCTGTTTCTGAATCTTGGTTCCGTTCACATATTTTTCCTCCAAAATATCAGCAACCCGTTGCAGTAGTGAAAAATCAGCGGGAATTGCAGTAGACGATGTTACATTTTGACGGGCTCGGAACTCACCGATCCGGTACCCTAAACCAAACAAAAACAGGGTGATGGCAATGCCCAGAATGACATTGGCGAGTTTGTTCGTTGTTTTTTCAGGTTTCATGGTTATGATTGGTCATTGCTAAACAGATAGCATTCCCTGCTTGATCCGATATACAATCCGCGCTCGTACTGGTTCTCCATGATCTTCTTAAATAGAGTTTCGTCACTTATCTGCAACTGAGGAATGTCGTTCGTATAGTATACGAGTTTGTTGGTAATAATCGCAATAGGTTCGAAGGCGCAAACTTTCGATAATTCAATGGAGCTCAATGACGGTGCAATCACAATGCGACCCTCGCATTTTGACTCATCAATATCAGTCGGATCATCGCAGTATGCACATAAACCTGAAAATGAAGTAGGGACCGCGATACTGACCGGTGCTGCTACCCCATGCGGTACGCTGATGGTAATCATGCCTTTGTCAGTCCCCTTGTACACGCCAGAGATTTCAAAGGCATGCTCTTGGGAAGCACTGGTGACCAGGGTAATCGTACCGCTGATGTGGTCGATACGCCGCACTTCTCCCCGATGAGATGCCAGGGCATGGGCCGTGTGCAACAGAGATTTTTTTTGAGCCAATACACTTCCCTCCTCAACCGTTTTTCCCAACTCAACTTGCAGATGCTTATAAATATCTTTCGGAGCAATGCTCAGCTCACTGGCGACATCAATGACTAGTTCCTCCTCCGTGTCAGACGCCAAGGCCTTGCTTTTGAGAACAATTGGTTCACCAATATCTTTATGGGGAAGATGGGGTATATAGGTGGTAGGAATAGAGATATTCAATGACATTTCACATCATTATAGCACGTGTGGAATAGCGAGATACCGGCTTAAAGAGGTTCCTTTTTCAATGCCGTTTACCACTGCATAGAGGTGGGTGCCCACGGTCAGTTCTGAAAAGCCTGACTTACCAATTTTCTTGGTTTTAGTGTCATAGAGTTGCTGCGCCGTGGTTGATTCAACATCATAGGATGTCGTTGATTTGTTCAAGCCCACGACCGATAACGAATAGTCTGACGCCAGCACTTCGGCAATTTTACCCACCACCAGCCGCTGTTGCGGTTCGCGGTATACAGTATAGCTTTTTTCCTCGTTGGCCAATACGCTGATAAACACCGTTACCGCATCACCGGTGTCTATATCAGCAACATCAATGTCCTCTACCACCCCATCAGAATCAACATCATGGAATCGGGTTACTTCCGGTTCAAGTTTGACGGTCTTTCGTACTCCCTCAACGGTAAGGGTAATTTGCGCGGGGGTAATGGCAGTCACGACACCAAACAATGCCTTTTTGGCGTTATAGCGCAAATCAAGGACTTGTTTTTCCAGTTTTTGTTTAACCGCATCAGCTTCAGAGGTGGCATCTTTTGTATTCTCGTCAAGAGCACCGGTGGCACTCGCCACCCGGTCCTGCGGCAGATAAAAAAAACGTGAAGTGGTGGTCGTGTCATTTTTCTTACCCAATTGGCCTATCATCA
>JANLHK010000108.1 GCA_024653645.1 Candidatus Roizmanbacteria bacterium
GTACGAACAAGAAGAAAAAAAAGAGTAAACACGGTCGGAATCACCAACATGATGATAGCCACCACGATAATCATTTCAACAAATGAAAAGCCTTTTCGACTTCTCTTAGGGATGTTGATCATTGACTTGATAAAAACATGTAGGTTGTAACATTTTGTTTTGCATTGTTGTTATACCAGGAGGTTACGATAGTTGCCTCAACGCGATTATTAATCGTACTTTCGGTGAGAGCTGCACAGCGCTGTAGATTGCCTCCGAGGGTATAGTTACAGGTATCACACGAAGCTACTTCCGGAGGCCATTCATCCGGATCAAGACAGGTTTGGTTATTGGCTATATCTATACTGTTAAAGCAGTAATAGCGGGTCAGTGTCTCTTCTGAGCTGCTTCCGGCATGATCCGTCAGGTCGCTCAAATAGCAGACATCACGCCGAAAACGCAGCCATTCTGCCAACTCTGTTGTGTAGTGCGATGCCAGGGTACGATTACGCGAATCGCTCAGCGCATTAATCGCATAAGTTACGGCGCCAATCGTTATTACCAGTACCGTGGTAATCAGAGAAATAAAAATAAGCAGCTCAATAAGGGTAAAGCCGTATTTTAGTTTTGTATTATGGACACGTTTCAGTGGGGTCATATTGGCGAACATCTCCCGTTGCCTGCACTTCTATTTTGATATAAGGATGTACGAGACCACCTATCGATGAATGTACGCAGATGGTTGCCGTACTGGTTGGTAATCCACTGCGCTTTTGAAACAGCACTTCCCAGGTATTAAATTCACTCACATCTGGTGTTGTAATAGTAATGTTTTTGTAATTTTTAGTAATCGGTACTGAGGAATACGTAAAATCTCCATTGGTGCAACTTCCCTCTATATTAACTGAGTGTTCACCTCCTGCTTCAAAAAACACCACCTGAGTGCCCAAGAAATTGGTGTATTTGGTAAATTCATCTCCCGTACATTGGCTGGCGACCGCATTACTTTGTGCCCTCGTTTGAGCCTCTTCTAGCGTCAATCGTACTTCTGAGGCTGCTGCACGTAAGGTTTCAATCGACTGTTGTGTATACAGATTGGGAATTGCCACCAAGACAATACTCATAATGGCCAATACAATGAGCAGCTCAATAAAGGTAAATCCTCTGTGTTGCTTCACTGTTCACCAAGCGGGCCCAATTGGTAATTGCACGCCCCTGCGGTTCCGCAGTTTTGACCGTTGCAACCACTGGCTGGAAGACTCCCCGCTAGTTCCCTTGAGGCACATAACGCGTAGCTTGCCTGACCCTGTGCGGTGGTTATCGGTAGGTATACATATTGACGATCTGGTACGGGGTCCTCGGGCAGATTGTTAAGATAGCCTGATGGAACAATGGGGGACAAATCTGCGGGATAATCACCATTTTGTGATCGATACGACTCAAGCGCAGTACGGATGGTTTGTAAATCAGAAATGCGTCTCCCATCGCGCGCCTGCTTATTAAGCGTGGTATATGATTGCACGCCAATAGCAATAAGAATACCCATAATACTGATCACCACCAAGAGCTCCAATAAGGTAAAGCCGGCAGTATGTCGCATAGGTTTCATTGTTGATTGTTTAAACAATATTGTGAACTATTTTGCAAGGTTGCACAAATCGTATATTCATTACTATTGAGTGTGTATACATAGGGCGTTGCACTTCGTGGATCAACCGGAATATTGGTCGCTATAATGACGGTTGGCTGAGTACAATAAACGGGAGGTTGGACTGATGCTCCGCCAAAAGCGGTTGGATACGTATTACCGCAGATACTGTAATACTGTTCAAGGCTTTTTTGAATAAAAGCAACATCCTCACGACGTTTCGCGTCCTGTGCATTGCGTTGTGCAGCAGAAAAACTCACCGTACCAATGCCAATTAATACCCCAATGACACTCAGTACCACCAGCATTTCTATAAGGGTAAATCCGTTATGTAGATATTTTTTCATATTATGGCTCAGTCGTGAAATAAAATAACGGAGTGGCGCTTCCATCAGTTGATTCACAAGTTCCCCATCCTGGAGCGGGTGACGGAGCGATATCGTTGTCTGCTACGTTTTCAAGGCACGCTCCCAGAAAGTA
>JANLHK010000044.1 GCA_024653645.1 Candidatus Roizmanbacteria bacterium
ATACCTGCAGCGTTTGCTTGGCCATAGCAGCAAATGAAAATTGGGCCATATATGATTGAGGGTATGATGTATGAATACGTGTGGGAAGGGCATCTAAAGCCCTTTGGGCTTTCTGGCAGGTGTGGGGATCAAAAAATATCGTGCCCTGAGGGGCTATTTCGCGAAACGAGGGAATGTCAGACACTGCCAGTGGGCAGTTAAAATACGCCGCCTCTATAATCGGTAGACCAAATCCTTCTTTAAACGAAGGAAATATGAGTGCACGAGCATGCTGGTACAGATACTTCAATACGCTGTCTTCAACCTTGCGCACGACTGATATCTTTTTTTCAACCCCCAACTCTTGCGCCCGTACCAACATCCGATCGGTGAATATATCGTCTGGGGCCACCAATACAAATGGATGCTGTGCGCTTTGTGCCAAGCGCAACAACAGCTCAATATTTTTGTGAGGATAGCAATTACCCACGTAGAGATAGAAATCCTTTGCCGGAACAAAGGTCTTCACTGCTTTTACCTGAGCCAAATCTGCATCGACCCCCTCATAGGTCACGGCTATACGTTCTTTGGAAACTGCAAATGCCTGCATCAGTTCTTGTTCCACGGTGTGAGTCGGTACCATAATAGTTTTTGATGCGTGTAACCCATGGGAAAGCACCATACCGTAGGCCTTCTGTTTCAAAAAGTAATACATCTGAGATCTTGTAGATGCAGCGCCGGTTGCATGGGTAAACATCGTAATATCATGAATCGTAATAACAAACGGCTTTTGGTACAGGACTGGATGCGATACATAGGGAAAATGCACCAAATCAAAGCGGTACGAATACAATTGGCGCAATAATGAGGTTTGTTCAGAATAGGTATGCCAGCGGGCAGGAGAGGTGAGTAGATGAAATGATGGAGCAATCGCTGCGACCTGCGCCGCTTCTTCGGGACGAGCAATCAACGTAATGCTAGCGTCAGGCTTAAGAACCGATAACTCTTTCACGAGGTTACGTATATAACGCCCCACACCACCCTGATTCCACAACCGCACATCAATAGCTAACCGCTTATGATGCATACCGTTTGGTCATGCCAGCAACTGCCATATGCACCAATCCATTGACCCAGAATGGGTAATGCGATTGATAGTGTTTGTCATAAAACATACCCATTGATTTAAAAAACCAATAGCGCGATCTTCGGCGTGCTGCCGTATCATCGTGATTCTTTTGCCCGCTTTGATACTTAAGATGTAGTGCCGATACGTGGGGAGAAAACCAAATCGTCCAACCCTTCTCTTTCATGCGATAGCACAAATCAATATCCTCAGCATAAAAGAAATAGTTAGGATCAAAGCCGCCTACCTCATCAATCGCTTTCTTTTTTGCCAAAAAGAATGCTGCCGTAGGGCAGTCGATTTCATGTGTCGTGGTAAGCGACAACCAGGTAAGGTGATATCCACCAAATACCCGTGCCAAAAATGGCAGAGGGCGCGTGAGTTGTTCAAGCCCTATAAAGTACCACAGAGCGTTAAAAGGAGTGGGAAAACCCCGGTGACAGGCAGGATCAAGTCGAGTAGGGCTCGTATACAGCTTAATGGTAAGTGCTCCTCGTTTCTTGTCTGCTTCCAAAAATGACATCAGGGTATTGAAATCAATCGTCTGATTCAGCCATAGATCCGAATTAAGCAACAACACATAGGTGCCACGTGCGCGTTCAATCCCTTGGTTATTAGCTCGGCTAAATCCGACATTGTCCGCATTCAAGATGCTGACTATGTCTTTTTGCTTCTTGAGCCAGGAGGGCGTGTCATCAGTTGAGTGATTATCAACCACGATAATTTCGTATTCATCCTGGTTCATATGCTCTCGCAGACGGGTACGAAGCAACTCGATAGTCTTACCCAAGAGCTCTGCGGTATTGTATGAGGCGATAATAACCGAAAGTTTCATAGGAGCTATTATACCGCGTTGTTACAAACTATTGACAGGTGAACAAATGTTCACTATACTCATCACTATATGGTGACTCCGGAAAAACGACTCGAATCCCTGCAGTTATTTTACAAATACCACCACCGTCTCCCCACCTACCGCGAGGCCGCAAAGCTCTGGCGCATTGCTTCAACCAATGCCGTTTCAAAAATAGTGCACAAGCTCATTGACCAGGGATATATCACTAAAGCCCCCTACGGCAAGCTAGTACCCACTCGCCAACTAAATGCTCTATCGCTGCGCGGACGCGTACCAGCAGGATTCCCGCTTCCCAATGAAGAGGATGTACCCGATATTCTCTCCCTTGATGACTATCTCATTGATAAGCCACAAGCCAGTTTTTTGCTGACTGTTACCGGTGATTCCATGAAAGATGCCGGAGTATTGCCGGGAGATATGGCTATTATTGAACGGACTGGCAATCCCCGTGAATCAGACATTGTGCTGGCACGGGTTGATGGTGAGTGGACCTTAAAACGCTGGAGCCGCATAAACGGTACCGTAGTGCTGGTTCCGGCCAATGCCGCATACTCCATTATTGAACCCAAAGAGGAACTGACGGTATATGGCGTTGTGCGCGGTATTGTGCGCAAATATCAATAACGTATGCCTGTTTGTATCCATTCATGGCCCCAGGCAATCATCCATGTTGACGGTAACGCCTTCTTTGCATCGGTTATGCAAGCGGCCTATCCCCACTATGCTAACAAGCCCTTGGTGGTCGGAAAAGAGCGCGGTATTGCCACTGCCATTTCGTATGAGGCACGCGCGTATGGCATTACCCGCGGTATGCAAATGCATGAAATTCGCTTACTCTGTCCCCACTGCATTCTGGTTGAAGGAGACTACGAGTTGTTTTCATTGTTTTCACAGCGCATGTTCACGATCCTGCGCACCTACTCTCCCACGGTTGAAGAGTATTCGGTCGATGAGGGGTTTGCTGACATAACCGGATTACGCCGGCCTTTTCATGCCAGCTACGAAGAGATTGGTAAAAAAATTCAAAATGATATACAACACAGCTTGGGTATCCCCATTTCAATTGGCATATCGATAACCAAAAGTCTTGCAAAGCTTGCCAGTGAATCAAAAAAACCCCGCGGTTGTACGGTTGTTCCTGGCAAACACATTGAATCATTTTTAGCCTCTGTTCCCATTGCTCACGTATGGGGCATTGGTCCTTCAACCGCTGCACTACTGACCAAGTTGGGTATCCATACCGCCCGTGACTTTATCCTCATGCCCTCAGCAGAATTGTTTCCCTATCTTTCCAAACCGTTTAAAGACCTCTGGCATGAATTGCGAGGAACAGTCATGCACGCCATTGATACCAACACAAAAAATACCTACCAATCAATCAGTCGAACCCGTACCTTTGCTCACCCCACCAAAGACCGTAATTACCTATGGGCTCAACTACGCGAAAACATTGAAGCCTGCTTTGCCAAAGCGCGCCGTTTTGGCTATTCGGTTGCAGACGTACACCTGTTTCTTAAAACACAACAATTCAGATATATTGCTACATCATTACGATTTTCCACACCTCAGCGCTATCCGCTGACCCAGCTGGACCAGTTCGAAAAGACTTTCTTAGCAATGTACCAACAAAAAACCCTCTACCGAGCCACCGGATGTACCGTAGGAAAACTATCACAAGGGGAACTGGTACAGAGTTCATTATTTGAAACTCCCCATAAACGCGCGCCGGCCATTTACCGCACCATGGAGAATCGCCACGATATTACCTTTGGTACATCATTATGGCTTGCTTCAGAGGACCGTAAAACCACAAAACATATGCGTATTCCTATGCTTACGGTTCGAGTATAAAGTGAGTATAATAACCCTATGCAGCTCATGAAATCGGTTCTGGCAAATGTCTTCATACTTACCTTCGTTTTTTTTCTGTATGTACTTCCGGTGAAAGCTGAACAAATCAATTCATTTGATGCCGATATCACCGTTAACCGTGACGGAACTATCACTGTAAATGAAGTCATTCTCTATGATTTTGGGGCACTAGAACGGCATGGCATTCTACGTACCATACCCTACCTTAAAACGAACACGCAGGGAAAACAGTATAAGCTCGATTTACAGGTGCAGGGAGTATACGACGAACCAGGCGTCGCATATCGCTACACTACATCACGCGAAAATAACCAACTACAGATTAAAATCGGCGATCCCAACCGTACGGTGACCGGAGTACACACCTATGTCATTACGTATCGTGTCAAGG
>JANLHK010000047.1 GCA_024653645.1 Candidatus Roizmanbacteria bacterium
GGCTACGAGGATTTAATAGAACGCCTGCAGAAGTTGGGAGCCGATGTTCGATCAATTGAAGAATAATACACAGTTATTCAAACGATCCCTCATCATGACAGGAGTATTGTTAGTGCTGTTTGTGGTGCTTCTGTTAGTACAATTTGGCGTCGCGCGCTCCCTGATGAGAATCGCGCAGGAAAAGCATGCACTACTGTCAGGATTGTTTGATATACGCGGGAGCGCTCTGTATGAAAACGGCAGGCAAATTATGGAGCAGACTGATCCCGATACTGACGCACGCCGCAGAGCGTTAACCGAATTTTTTACCCGTTACGACTCACCGCTCCTGCCCTATGTTGACACGATTATTAAAGTATCTGATCGGGAGGGTATTCACTATGGACTGCTGCCAGCCATTGCGATGGTTGAATCGGGTGTGTGTAAGAAAATCCCCAAGGATTCCCACAACTGTTGGGGGTGGGGCATTTATGGGACGAAAGTTACCCGTTTTTCATCCTACGGTGAGGCAATTGATACGGTTGCGCGGGGCCTGAAGCGCGACTATATCAACAACGGTATGACCAGTCCGGCAGAGATTATGCGCTCATATAATCCCAGTAACCATAACAACTGGGCAGAGAATGTTCAGCACTTTTTAGACTATTTTTAGGGATTAGCAGGCACAGAAGAGTCTTGCTAATTTGAAAAGTATATTGTAATATTATTACATGGATATGCGATACGAGCCACCACAGGAAAATGGTGCGTCAGCGTTACAGGCATACAGTCTTAATTTCACCCAACAGGCACGGGAACAAAAGCTTGATCCGGTTATTGGCCGTGACAATGAAATACGGCGCATCATGCAGATACTGACCCGCAGAACGAAAAACAATCCCATTCTATTAGGAGATCCGGGTGTGGGTAAAACCGCATTGGTGGAAGGACTGGCAGCGCGTATTGTTGCCGGGGACGTGCCCAATATTCTGAAGGATAAGGAAATTATTAGTCTCGATTTGGCTTCGATGCTTGCAGGCGCTGCCTATCGGGGTGAATTTGAAAAGCGCTTGAAAAATTTGCTGCATGAAATTGAACAGTCTTCGGGTAAATATATCTTGTTTATCGACGAGATTCATACTCTGATTGGTGCCGGAGGAGCAGAAGGCGCGATTGATGCCGCTAATATGCTTAAGCCGGCGCTTGCCCGTGGTGCGTTGCGTTCCATTGGTGCCACCACGACCGCTGAATATCGCCGCTACATTGAAAAAGATGCGGCACTGGCACGACGCTTTCAGCCGGTGCAGGTGGGTGAACCAACCGGCGAGGATACCCTGGCGATTCTGCGGGGTATTAAACAAAAATATGAAATTCACCACGGCATTCAAATAGCCGATGACGCACTGCGTGCAGCCGTTGACTTGTCGAGCCGCTACATAACCGATCGATTCCTTCCTGACAAGGCCATTGATTTAGTTGATGAAGCAGCCTCAGCACTTAAAATTGAAATTGACTCGGCGCCATACGTGATTGATGAGCTGCGCCGTTCCATTATGCAGGAGGAAATAGAGCTGGCAGCCCTTAAGCGTGAGAAGAGTGATCGTGCCAGCGAACAAATGAAATTAAAGCAGAAGAGTATTCAGGAGCAGAAGGAACAGCTGAGCATTCTTGAAAAAAAGTGGAACGAACAAAAAAAGATAATCAATGAACTGAATACCGCGCGTACCGAGCTTGACGTGTTGCAAAAGAAACTGGAAGAGGCACAGCGCGACGCGTTGTTGGATAAGGCAGCTGAGCTGAAGTACGGTAAGATCCCTGAGGTGCAAAAAAAACTGGATGGTGCGGTTAAAGCATGGAATAGCATTCCCGATGAAGACCGGTTATTGAAAGAAGAAGTGTCGGCAAATGACATTGCCAAGATTGTTGCCCGGTGGACCGGCATTCCGGTTGAACGGATGCTGATGGCAGAGAAAGAAAAATTGTTGACCTTGGAAACCGAGATGCACAAGCGGGTAGTGGGACAATCCGACGCGGTAGACCGCACGGCCCGTGCTATTCGCCGTTCCCGTGCAGGATTTGGTAATGCCTCAAAACCTATTGGGGTATTTTTCTTTGTGGGGCCGACCGGCGTGGGAAAAACTGAAACGGCCAAAGCCCTCGCTTATGCGTTGTTTAACGATGAGCGGGCTCTGGTGCGGATTGATATGAGCGAGTACAGTGAGCCGCATACTATTTCACGCCTGATCGGTGCTCCTCCGGGTTACATTGGGTATGAAGAGGGAGGGCAACTGACTGAGAAGATTCGTCGTCGACCGTATTCGGTGATATTGCTGGATGAAATTGAGAAAGCGCACCCGCAGATTTATAACATTCTGCTGCAGATTTTTGATGAGGGACGTTTGACTGATGGACAGGGACGAGTGGTGGACTTTAAAAACACCATTATTATTATGACGTCCAACATCGGAAGCGATATCATAGTAAAACATGCTTCAATAACGCCGGCTGTGGCTGCAGAGATTGACGCAAAAATCAAACAACACTTTAAGCCGGAACTGCTCAATCGCATTGATTCCATTATCGTCTTTGACCCACTGAGCAAAGATATGATCCGCAAGATTATTTCCCTTCAACTTGAGAAGGTACAACAGAGTATGGCAGCAAAACAACTGACATTGACGTTTGATGCATCGGTTATGACTTACCTTGAGGAGGTGGGATTTGATGCGGT
>JANLHK010000115.1 GCA_024653645.1 Candidatus Roizmanbacteria bacterium
AAAAACACCATTATTATTATGACGTCCAACATCGGAAGCGATATCATAGTAAAACATGCTTCAATAACGCCGGCTGTGGCTGCAGAGATTGACGCAAAGATCAAACAGCACTTTAAGCCGGAGTTACTCAATCGCATTGATTCCATTATTGTCTTTGACCCGCTGAGCAAAGATATGATCCGCAGGATTATTTCCCTTCAGCTTGAGAAGGTGCAGCAAAGTATGGCAGCAAAACAACTGACATTGACGTTTGATGCATCGGTTATGACTTACCTTGAGGAGGTGGGATTTGATGCGGTGTACGGCGCCCGTCCGGTACAGCGCCTTATTAATGAACTCATTGTTGATGAGCTGGCATACCAGTATTTGGAAGGGAAGATACAAGATGGAGACACACTTTTGATACGAGTGGTAAAAGGCAAAGTTTTGATTACGGTACAATAGCTTCATGCTCTTTCTGGCAGAACTCATCGTTAAAGTAAGCTCATGGATTTTACGCCATACGGGGTCGGGGGGTGAAACCTGGCCAGGTGAACTGGTGTTGCGGCTTATGCCTAGTATCAAACAGGAACTTCCTAAACTTTTTGATCGTGTTATTGTTATTGCCGGTACCAATGGGAAAACCTCAACCACCAAATGTGTGAGTGAGCTTCTGGTGAAGCACGGAAAAAAAGTGATTACCAATCCCTCAGGCGCAAACCTGGTAAACGGTATGGTTAGTAGCATACTAGCGCGCAAATCATGGGGGATGCACAGCGGCTATTGGGGCGTGTTTGAAGTTGATGAGTTCTCGCTGTCGGCAATGACTGCTATACTGACTCCAACCCATATACTGCTCTTAAATATTGTCCGCGATCAGCTTGATCGTTACGGAGAGGTTCGAACAATTCTGGATACGTGGGGCAAAACCTTACAACAGTTTCCTGATGCTTCGATCATCGCGCTGGCAGCCGATCCGGGCATCTATACCATGCTTGACTTGCTGGATCTGAAGCATGTTTCGTATTACGCGATACCAACGGAGTTTCTCCAACAGCAGGCCTTTGTTGCCGGTGATTCGCTCTATTGCTATGCGTGTAATCATAAGCTGAGCTATAGCGGCCGGTATGTGTCACATATGGGAGCCTGGAAGTGTTCCCAATGTAAGCGGGAGCCGCACGACGTCTATACGTTTCCTAAAAAGGTATGGGGCATGCATACGGCGATTCCGTCATTCATGTTGATTAATCTGCAGGGCGTGTATCTGCTGATGCAACAGTTGGGAATACCGATTGATCCCAGTGAGGTGCTCTCAGCATGGAAGCCTGCTTATGGCAGAGGGGAAACAAAGACCGTTCAGGGTACCCACTACACGTTTGTGTTGGGAAAGAATCCGGCAAGCTGGTCCATTGTGCTGCGTGACTATAGCAGAAAGTTTGCTCAAGATCCGGTTGCTGTCGTCGTGCTGGGCTTAAACAATCGTATTCCGGACGGAAAAGATGTTTCATGGATTTGGGATATCGATATCGATAACAGCCTTATGAAATCTGCCAAATCGGTGTGGATCTACGGCGATCGTGCCTATGATATGCAGCTGCGATTGAAAGAAGCAGGGATAGCAGCCTCACGTGTTATTCCTTCAGCTCATGAGCTTTTTTATGCGCTTAAACAAGAACATCCATCATCAGCATTGGTGGTTGCCAACTACAGCGCGTTGCTTGAATCGCGCAAAGAGGTGCTCGGTAAGAGTATTCTGTGATAAAATCAGTGCAGTAATAGAGAGCCGCGGTGGCGGAATAGGCAGACGCGCAGGTCTCAAAAACCTGTGATGCTCAAACATCGTGTGGGTTCGATTCCCACCCGCGGCACTAATGATTATTAGAGAATCAGATACGGCTAATCGTTATGAGATTCATTCCACTCCAGATGTATGTCCGGCTTGTGGTAAAGGAATAGATCCAATTTATTGTTATTGCTATCATTTCGACTCAGATGGCGTACATATACTAAGAGTGGTTTTCAGATGTACGCTCACGGAATGTAGGCGTTTATTTATAGCTAAATACACTAATACGGGATATGCCCATGAGTATCATTTAGACGAAACATATATTCTTGATGTTGTTAAGTATGAGAAATTTCCGAGCACAATAATAGAGATTTCAAAATTTTTTCCGATAATATACAACCAGGCTAAAATTGCCGAAGACAATGGATTAAGCATGATATGCGGCTCAGGCTATAGAAGAGCATTAGAGTTCCTCGTGAAAGATTATTTAGTGAAACTGAATCCTAAAAAAGGAGAAATTAAAAAATTATTATTAGGAGAGGCTATTCAACTTATAGCAGAAGATCACATTAAACAATGTGCAAAAAGAGCGGCGTGGTTGGGTAATGATGAAACACACTATGAAAGAATTTGGAAGGACAAGGACATCACGGACCTAAAGGATTTAATCAGAATGGTTGTTGATTGGATTGACCTCACTGAACGATCTAAGGATTATGCAAAAAGTATGCCAGAAAAAAACGTTAACAGTGATCGCTGATACTTCTGTAAAAAATCTTTTAACTATAGCTTTTACAATAAAATTCGTACTCCCAGGGGTTTGGAAAAAACCCTGCGGTATTAGGCTTCGACATAGGATCTAGTACCTTTCCGGTATCAGATTGGTAATGAGTATGGTCCCATGTTGATATTAATCCTCCTCGTATGTCATATTGGTCTGCCAGTACTCTCATCCACACTGCAAGATCAATACAGTTAATGGTGTCTTGAAAGGGAAATGTTTCCATAAAGTAATCACCGCCCGTAAATACCCTGGCTGAAGCCTTTATTTTTCTCCAACCTGGTTTTTTATGAAGCACATAACAGCCGATCGATAGTAGTTGTGCGCTTTCGTCATCAAACGTATCCCGTTGTTTCATCTCTTCTATACTGCGTTGTATATGCAGCGGATGTACTTTAATGCTGTGGTGCCTCTGAATACCCCTCAGGTATTGTTCAAGTTTTTCTGGATGAAAGTCTTCAGTGAATATGGTCCGTAAGTTGTCCACTTCCCGCATCCATGACAAGAGGACCCCTTCGCGAGGCGCATGAACACGATAATCCCCCAGATTAAGGAGTGCTCGTTTGGAAAAGGTTATATCAGGATTTGCTTGAATGACTTCTGCTGTCATAGGTATTCAGAAAAAAAAGACTGGCATAACCAGCAGAAAGGCCCAGTAGCGTGCCACCGATAACATCCGTGGGCCAGTGTTCGCCGAGGCTCACGCGGGATACGAGTCCAATGATCAAAATAGCAATGAGCAGGATGCGAATAATCGGCCTTTTTATGAGAGCATAGAGGAGAACGATAAGCATTGAAATGCGCAAGCTGTGTCCTGAGGGGTACGCTCCATTGGTGTGCACGTATGAACTGGGAAATAGCAAGAAGGTGTAGCTGCGGTGAAACAAAAACGGCGGCCCGGGATGAAGCAGCGTGCTTTTGCCAATCACCTCAATACCATGAGCAATCACAAATCCGAGTATGACGGCAGCAATGAATATTTTGTTACGGCGTTTGGTGTAGCTGAGAACCAGCAGCAAGAGAAATACGATCTCAACGCCTCCGATAAAGCTAAATAGTGACAGGAATGGATCAAGTGAGACAGGAATATTATCCTGTACCCGCACCATACCGTTAAAATCAAAGGCTGCTAACAGGTCAGTACGCACCACCAGGGTAAACAAGAAAAAAAGTATCAGGCATACACCTGAAATAACGAGATACCACGCAGTTTTCATGGTAAGAGTATACCAAGGTATGCTATACTTACCTCAATGAAATTTACCGAGAAAAAGGAAACATTGCCAAAGCAAACCTTGCAGATAACGGTCCAGGTACCGTGGACTGAGGTTGAAAAGTCGCAGGAAAAGGCCGTATTAGAGCTCCAGAAGACTTTTGAAACTGAGGGTTTTCGTAAAGGGAAAGCGCCGGTTGCCGTGGTAAGGGAAAAAATGGGACAACAACGACTGCTTGAGGAGGGTGCGCAACAGTTGTTAATGGATGTATACCGCGATCTGCTCGAAAAACATGCTATTAAACCGTACATTGATCCTAAAGTAGACTTACTCAAGGCTCCCCTAAATGGTGAGTGGGAAATTCGTTTCACGGTTGCTCTGCAGCCGAAATTAACCAAGGTGCCTGATTACAAGGCAGCGGCAGTGAAAGTACGCGGAGAAGAAAAGAAAGATGGCATCTGGGTGCCGGGTAAAGAACCTAAAAAAGAGGAAGAGAAAGACCAGCACAGCAAAACGGATGACCGGTTACAGAAAATACTGGATATTGTTATGAAAGAAACAGCGCTTGAAATATCTGACCTTATTGTTGACCATGAGCTGAACCGTCGTTTAGCCAGTCTGCATGATGAAATAGCAAAACTAGGTATGACGGTTGATCAGTATCTGAAGGCACGCCAGGAGACACAGGACAGCCTGCGGGCAAAGATTAAGAAAGAGGTGGTTGACCTGTATACCCTTGAATTTTTGCTGGATGCCATTGCTGAGACTGAAAAGATTGAAATAGGGGAGAAAGAGCTTGAAGCCATATACGCCCAAGCAAAAAATGAGAAAGATAAGCAGGCAATGAAACAAAACGCATATTTCTATAGCAGACTAGTACGCAAGCAGAAGACGCTTGATTACCTAGCAAGCCTATAGTATAATAGCAGCATGTCACAGACCAGTAAGACGAACATAAGAAATATTCCTGAATTAGAGGCTCCTTTCCCACTTCCCCAACGAGAAGCACGCCCTGGGACTGAACAGATGCCCCGTGCAAAAGAGCGTACGGAACCGGTTCGTGTGCGTCACAGTGAGGTCGTATTCAATCGCGGTGAAACTATGGAACAGGCCCGTATCCGATCAGAACTGCAACGAATGATTGAACATGTCCAGGAACAGCTGAAAGCATTAAAAATGCAGGACCAGGCACTGGCTCATGATATTTCAAAATTAGTGCTCGAAGGCGTACCTGAAAAACCGGGTATGTACCACGTCCGTTTTTTTGAATTTGTATCAAAGTTACTGGATGCGGTAGGTAAGAGCTTAAGCAAAGGCAAGCACTGGTTGGATGCTACGTTTGAAAAGATAAGTCGCAAGAAATTTAGAGGTAAAGCAAAAACCCATGGAACCTCATTTAGCCGTTCCAACGAACTGACTCAGGCGAACACTCCGGGATAATGTGCTACAATGTCAGCATTACTAGACGTCTCGGTCGCTTAGCTCAGTTGGTTAGAGCATCCCGTTGACATCGGGAAGGTCGGTGGTTCAAGTCCACCAGCGACCACAACCAAGAAAACCTATGAACACTAAACAAATCACCGAAGCCCTTAGAAAAGAATATCCACAGGCAGCC